>JALYIW010000231.1 GCA_030775625.1 Pseudomonadota bacterium
GGCCGCCTCCGCTAACCAGGCTGTACAGACTTCAATCCGAGCCGCTTGCCGATGTAAGTTATTTCGGGCGATTGGTCACGTAGTAGTTGCGTGAACTCAGCGGCGGGCAGCGGCCTCTTGAAGTAAAAGCCCTGTAACTCATCGCAGGCGTGCGCACGTAAGTGGTCCGCCTGCTCTTTGGTTTCCACGCCTTGCGCGACTACCGTCAAGCTCAAGGATTTGCCCAGCGCGATGATGGCATCCGCGAGCCCCGTGTCTTGCGAAGTGCCGACGATATCACGCATGAAGGTACGGTCGATCTTGATCGTATCGAGCGGGAATCGCTGCAGCGTAGCGAGCGAGGAATAGCCGGTGCCAAAATCGTCCACGGCGATCCGCAGCCCGAGGTTCTTGAGCTCCGTCAGGATCCTGAGGGTGTTCTCGACATCGTGAATCAGAAGGCTTTCATTCAGCTCTATCTCGAGAAGATGCGGGTCCATGCCGGTGCTCTGAAGTATCGAGATCACATCGGCGAGCAAGTGTTCGTCACCGAACTGGCGTGCGGTCAGATTGACGGCGATGCTCAACGCCGGCAGCCCTTGTTTGCGCCAGGCGACGCCCTGTAAACAGACCGTTTTGAGCACCCACTTGCCAATCGGGATGATCATCCCGGTCTCCTCAGCGAGCGGGATGAACTGCATGGGCGCCACCGTTCCGAGGTCGGGATGCTCCCAGCGCAGCAGCGCTTCCACGCCCGTGATCCGGCCGCTGGCGATATCCCGCTTTGCCTGATAGTGAAGCCGGAATTCGTCGCGCCCGAGCGCGTGCCGCAAACTCGATTCCAGCGCGAGCCGCTCCAGCGAATTGGCATTGAGTTTTTCGGAATAGAATTGAAAGTTGTTCTTGCCCTCCGCCTTCGCCTGATACATCGCGATATCGGCATTTTTGGTGAGGGTCTGTTCGTCCAGACCATCTTGCGGATAGGTGCTGATGCCGATGCTTGCCGTGACACGAAACTCTTGACCGATCAGGTTGAATGGCGCGCCGGTGGCGGCGAGTATGTTCCGGGCCACGGTTGCGGCATATTCTTCGCCCGCGAGTTCCGGCAACAGAACGACGAATTCATCCCCGCCCAAACGGGCAACCGTATCGCTGTCGCGCACACACTCCCTGAGCCGGGCGGCGACCTGCTGCAGCAACTGATCCCCCGCCTCGTGACCGAGCGTATCATTGATTCGCTTGAAGTGATCGAGGTCGAGAAAGGCCACCGCCAGCGCTCGATCATAGCGATGCGCTTCGCTGATGCATTGACTGAGCAATTTGCTGAACAGGCTGCGGTTTGGAAGCCCCGTGAGCCCATCGTGATAGGCGAGGTATTCGATGCGCTTTGCATGGGCAAGTTTGGTGTCGCTTTCGCGCACCCGGCTTTGCCCGAGCTGCCAGTTCATGCGGCCCAACACACCGGCGAGCAACACCACCAGGAAGCTGCCGAGCACCGCCCACCCTATGTAGGCACGCATCTGCCGATGCGCGCCTGCCATTTGCTCATCCACCGACAATCCGACGAGAACCGCGAGCGGAAACCCGTACAGTTCCCGTGCACTGGTCCAGCGCCGGACCCCATCCCACGGGCTCGTTGTCACTCTACCATCCGTTTCTTCAGAATCAGCGCCCGCCACCGCAGCCGTATAGTCAATCGCATCCCCCGAGAACACCGCATCCCCGGTGCGCCGCACGCGAAACACTCCATCGGCGCCCAAAAGGCCGAGTACGCCATGTTCGCCCAGTTGCGTCGCTTCATAATCGCTGACGAAGAAATCCGCGTCGATCGAAACGATCGCGACGCCATCAAACGCCCCCGTATCAGTACTCAGACGACGGCTGAACTGCAGTTGCGCTTCCCCGGTGGGGCCGCGCGGTAGCGATCCAATGAACAAGACATCCCTATCGCGTTGGGAGCGAAAGGTGTCCTGGGCGGCGACGCTGCGGCGCCCGAAGGGGCGAGTGCTGTCTATGATCTCGCCGTCGCGGTCGGCAATGGTGACGGTGAACACCAGGTCCGGCGGCAGCAATCCCTTGTCCTTGAGATCCTCAAGCACACTTCGGCCCGCTTGAGGTCCGGGCCAAGATTTGACGAGTTTCAGCACCTGATCGATCTCGCGCAATGCGCGCACGACCTGGGCCTCGTATCTGCCCAGCAACTCGCGGCTCGAAACGGCCGCGGCGTGCTCCGCATCGGTCTGTCGGACCCGCAGCACGCCGAACGTTGTCACCCATATGGCTGTCAGCAAAACCACGGTAATGGAGGGAAACAGAATTTTCGGTTCCGTTGCCCGACTCATTCCGCGGTGAAATGCGTCTCTCAGGGACACCGGATTTCCTTATAGGCTGTCAAAGGCTCAGCGCAGCACTGGCGCTCGATTCTGGTGCATAGCGCACATCGCGACTCCCAGCAAGCCGGTACGCTCACTCATTGTCGCTCGTAGAATATGGAAAGAGCAATGCCGATTCAGCTCACCCGCCAGAACGCATGCCGCACGTGCTGCGAGCTAGTTGCGTTCATTCTAGTCGCGGTACTGTGGTATCCCAGCAAGGCCTGCGCCAGCGCCGAAGATCCCGGCGCGTCGATGTTTTCCTTCAGCGGTTTCGGTACCCTCGGAGTGGTGCATTCCAGCGAGCACAGAGCGGATTTTACATCCAATATTTTTAGGCCCGACGGCGCCGGTTATAGCCATGACTGGAGCGCCGCCGTTGACAGCCTGATTGCTGCGCAAGTCAGCGCCCATTTCACGCCGCAGCTCACGGCGGTCCTACAGATCGTCTCGGAGCAGAATTACGACAACAGCTACCGTCCCCACGTAGAATGGGCGAATATCAAGTATCAGTTCACACCGGACTTCAGTGTTCGCGTCGGGCGCACGGTGTTGCCGGGCTTTCTGCTTTCCGACACGCGTTCGGTGGGTTATACGTATGCTTGGGTGCGTCCGCCCCTCGAGGTATATCATCTCAAGCCGATCACCTCCGGCGATGGTCTGGATATTGACTACAATCTGCATATCGGCGACTTCACGAATACCGTGCAAGCGAATTTTGGCAAGCACGCCGCGAGGCTTCCCGCCAATTTCGGCGGCGGTAGGAGTGACTCCACCCATCTGTGGGGCATCTCGAACACCAGCGAATATGGGGCTCTGACCGTACGCATCACCTACCAGAAAAGCGATTTGACCATACCGGCCTTCAATGCGCTCTTCGATGCCTTCAGACAGTTCGGAGCTCAAGGCGCTGCGATTGCCGACAAATACGATTCTCACAGTATTGCATTTACCGCCATCGGCGCCGGTGCAAGCTACGACCCCGGTAATTGGTTCGTAATGAGCGAATGGGGCCGCGTTGATAGCGATTCCGTGTTGGGGAAGAACGCCGCTTGGTATGCCAGCGGCGGTTATCGGTTCGGGAAATTAACTCCCTATGTCACCTATGCTCAGGCAACGGCGCGCACCACCGCCGATCCCGGTCTGACGATAGCGGCGGTGCCCACCGCGTTGGCCGGGCCGGCAGCCGGTCTCAATGCAGCCCTTGATTCGATCTTAAGTTCTGCTAAACCCGCTAGGAACACCATTTCCGTCGGCGGCCGCTGGGATTTCATGAAGAAGGCTGACCTGAAGCTGCAATACGACCACACCCGCCTCAACGCCGGATCGACCGGCGGCCTGATCAATGTCCAGCCGGGTTTTCGACTGGGCGGCAGGTTCAACGTGCTCAGCGCCACTGTGGATTTCGTATTTTGAACAATTCGCTCATGCCACTCCCCCAGCGCATCCGATGGGCAATTATCGGACTCACCCTGAGCCTGGGCAGCGCTGTGGGGCAGGCGGACGTCGTCGCGGTAGTCTCGGCACAGAGCGCGATCACGACTTTGAGCAAAACCCAAGTGGCTGACATTTTTCTGGGCAAGACCAGCCGCTTCCCCGACGGGCAGCCGGCCTTACCCCTCGATCAAGCCGAAACCTCGCCGTTGCGTGAAGAGTTCTACTTGAAATTCACGGGCAAGTCTCCGGCGCAGATCAGGGCTCATTGGTCGAAAATCATTTTTACCGGGCGGGGGCAGCCGCCACCGGTGGTCTTGAACAGCGTCCAAATGAAGAAACGCATCGCCGCGAGTCCTGCCGCCATCGGTTACATCGAGCAGAACATGGTCGATGGCAGTGTCAAAGTATTGGCCCAACCTTAGTAGGTTTGGAGCAGATCATCGGTCCGTGACCGCGAGCACACAGGCGAGCGCGCTGTCGCCGGCGGCGCAGCCCTGAAATAGTCCGACACCCCCGCCCGCGAGCACCAATTCCTCGATTAATTCAATGATGGCGCGCGTACCGGTCGGACCCTGCGGATGTCCCCAGATCAGCGAACAGCCAAAGTTGTTCATCTTGGCGAGTGGAAAGCCGGTGGCCCGCGCGAAAGCGATATCATTGACTGCAAAGGGATTGTGCGACTTGACGGCGGCAATTTGCTCGATAGATACGCCCGCATGTTCAAGGGCGCGCCTAGCTGCGCGCACCGGAGCTTCGGGCATGTAGCCGAGATCGGCTCTGCCCTGACCGAAACCGAGTATACGAATACGAATCGAAACATCGCGCGACAGGGCAGGCGCTTTATCGGATGAGGCCAGGATGATCGCGGCGTTGCCGTCGGCCGGATGTGTCTGCGCGCCGAACGTCACAGTGCCGCCGCTCAACACGGGTTTGAGTTTGGCCAGTCCTTCGGGAGTAGATAGGGTCACACCCTCATCGCCTTGCATGATCGCCGCGGTCTTGCGCAAATTGGCGGTGGGAACATCGAACGGCAGTCGCATGAAGCGCTTGTGGAAGCTTTGGCCATTGGTGAGGGCGGCGCGATATTGCTCGACCCGCATGAGAACGACCTCATGTTGTTCGGCGAGGCTGATGCCGAGTTTTGCCGCGACATTCTCCGCGGTCTGCAGCATCGAGTGACCCCCCAGCGGGTCATTGGAGAAATTCAACAATACCTGGTCCTCTGATTGGCCGGTGCCACCCGGGCCGCCCGGTGCGGGATAGTAAATGTGCGGGCCATTCGAGATCCGATCGGCAGTGAGGGCAAGAGCGACCGTCGCCATTCCGAGCTGAATCTCTGCCGCTGCGCTCAGCAGCACGCGCGCACCGGTAGCACACACTTGACTGATCAGGGGGCCTGCCACATGGCCGAGTCCGATTTCCGTGAGCGGCCAGGGCGCGCCGTTGAACGATTGATATTGGCCAATGGTTTGCCCAAGCAACCCGAAATCGAAGATGCCGGCATCGAGGCCACGAGCGGCCAATTCCGCCTTGGCGACATGCGCCGCGAACTTTCCAGCGTGCAAGTGCTGCAAGTTTCCCTGCCATTTGGCGAAGGGGGTCGACCAATAGGCCCCGTAGGGTATTTCTACGTTGTCAAAATTATTCAATGAACTCTCCTTCGGGAAGAATTTTATCGGGACGAAGGAATGATTACGCCGATCAGGGACGAGCGCGGCGCCGTCATGTCCGTCGCCGGTCGAATGCTGCGAATGAGGAACCCGAGGCGGCGAGCCGCTGCAGCAAAGCTGACGGTTTCCAATAGTCTCCCTTACGCTCGTGCCAGAAATCTATCCGATCGACCACATGGTCAAGACCGAGAGAATCGGCGTAAAACATCGGGCCGCCCACGTGTCGCGGAAACCCATAGCCGTACACCCAAACCACATCGAGGTCTGCGGCTCGATAGGCAACCCCTTCGTCCAGGATGTCAGCCCCGACGTTGATGAGCTGTAATACGAATCGCTCGACGATCTCCTCATCGCCGAAAGTGCGCCGCGCGATGCCGCGTTCGGCGGCGAGCCGCTCGATGATCTCCTCGACCTCTGGATCCGATGCGCCCACGCGCGGATCGGCGGCATACGAATAAAAGCCTTTTCCACTCTTTTGGCCCATCCGGCCCATGGGGGTCAATGCGTCGGAAACCACACAATAGGGATCCGCGCGCGTCGCGCGCTTGAGGAGTTGGCGACGAACCAGGGTGCCAATGTCGACACCCGCCATGTCGTTCACGCGGCTGGGACCCATGGCGAAGCCGAAGGTTTCAATGGCGCGATCGATCTGCTCGATGCCGGCCCCCTCCAGCATCATCTGTTCAGCTTCGCGGAAAGCCCCGTCAAGCATCATGCGATTGCCGATGAATCCGAATCCGTCGGCCGACACCACCGGGATCTTGCGAATCCGTCTGGCTATCTCCAAGCCTGTGGCCAGCGTTTCGTTCGACGTATCGCGCGACCGAACGATCTCGAGCAATTTCATGACATTTGCAGGCGAAAAAAAATGCAAACCAAGGACCTTGTCCGGTCGGCCGGTCGCCGCACCGAGTTCGGTGACAGAAAGGCTCGAGGTATTCGTCGCGAGGATGGTCTTCGGACCGACGATCCGGTCCAATTGACCGAGCACACTCTTTTTCAATTCCGTGTCTTCGAAAACCGCCTCGACGACCAGATCGGCGCCGGCGAGGGCCGTCAAATCAAGCGTGAGGGTAATCCGATCAGCAGCTGCGTCCGCAGCGTCCAGCGACATTCGTCCGCGCTTGGCGTTCGCATCGTAGGTTGAACGGATTATCTTACGGCCGCGTTCCAAGCCATCCGCGCGAGCATCGACGAGCATGACCTTGTAGCCCGCGTCGCCGAATGCCATGGCAATACCGCTGCCCATGGTGCCCGCGCCGACGACTGCCACGGTGTCGACCGGTAAGCCGCGAAGATCCTTGCCCAGCTGCGGAATCGAGCCGGTTGCCCGTTCCGCAAAAAACATATGGCGCAATGCCAGGCTCTCGGGCGTGCGCAAAGAAGCGTCTGACAGTGCCTTCTCCAGCGCCAATCCGTCCTCGAACGGCAGTGCGAGCGACCCCTTGACGGCCTCAATCATGGCGAACTGCGTGGTCCTGCCTTTCAGCGCTTTGGAATGAGTGCGCGCGACGGCAGCGATGGCTGCATCAGTGAAACCATCCGCCGCCGCGGTCCGCGAGCGAGAATTGCGTGTGACGCGATTCGCTATCACTTCGCGCGCATAGACGACGCCCGCCGCCACGGGATCGCCGGTCACAATCGCATCGATCAGTCCCAACTCGAGGGCACGCGCCGAGTCGATGCTGGCGCCGGATAACAGCAGGTCAAGGGCGGGCAGGGGTCCGATCAAACGCGGCAAACGCTGCGTCGCCCCCGCGCCGGGCACAATGCCCAAAGTCACCTCAGGAAGCCCTATTTTCGCATCCGGCAGGGCAAGCCGATAATGACAGGCAAGCGCGATCTCGAGACCCGCGCCTAGACAAGGACCGTGCAGCACGGCTGTAACGCTTTTGCGCGAAGCTTCAATTTCGGCGAGGGTCTCACCATAGGACGGACTGCCGATGCCCGTGCTGAGCTCGGTTAAATCGGCACCTGCGATAAAGGTCTTGCCCGCTCCTACCAATACCAAGGCCGCAATATGCTCATCGCTTGCAGCCTGCCGCAGGCCTGAAATCAAGCCAGCCCGCAGACTGGCGTCCACCGCGTTGACCGGGGGATGGTCCAGGGTCAAAACCCCAATGCTACCGTGGCGAGTGAGGCGAACCGAGGCTGCAGCCATGTTGATCTCGTGTACCATACGTTGACGTATGTATATTCCATTCGCTGGCGTACTGTGTCAAGCTCTTTGGGTGGCGGAGCCATTACACTTGACCCAACTGTCAGCTCGCACTGTCGATAAGGGAGCCGTTCCGGAGACGGAGCGAACGCGGCTCGACCCCCGCGCCTGGACGCGGGCGGCTCTTGATTTGTTGGCGGATCGGGGTGTCGACGCCGTCAGGATCGAAGTATTGGCGCGCCTCCTGGGGGTCACCAAAGGCAGCTTTTACTGGCACTTCGCCGATCGCACCGCGCTGCTCGCGGCGATGCTTGCGGAGTGGCACGAGTCGACCACCACCAGCGTCGTCGAGAAGCTGTGGGGGCGCCCGAGCAATGCGCGCATGAAGCTCAAGCGCTTGTGGCAAATCTGCTTTTCGGGTCGGATCGACAACCCGGGCGGACGCCTCGAAACGGCGATTCGGCAATGGGCGCTCCACGATTCCGCGGTCGCGGCAGCGGTCGCCAAAACCGATCAAGAGCGACTCGCATTCATTGCCGCCGCCTACACTGAACTCGGCGCTCACGATCCGGCGGGAATGGCGCGGATTTACTACCACTGCGTATTGGGCCGAAATGCGCTTGCCCTGCAGTCACCTTGCGCGGATCCGCGCAGCGACTTGACCATCCAACGACTGCTCGGCATTGAGCCGGACGCAGGCTAGGTTCTAAAGCTCTAAATCTTAGGAATCGACACTTAGCGAAATGATCGCCGCATCCTTGGCCTCGAGTAGCATATCGACCGCGGCTTTGCGTCGCGCAAGCACCGCGCGCTGGTTGATATACCCCTTATCCGTGATCTCGCCTGCATCGATCGAAGGCGCCTCCTCCAGCAACAGGGCACGAGCGGCAGATGTCGAGGAGGCCGGCATTTCACGCCACAGCAGCGCCAAGCCATTGGCGATATGACCGCGCACTCGTGGATGCGCGAGAACTCTCGGGAGGCCGGCGTTCGGCGGCAGGTCCGCGCAATGCGCCCTGCAAGCCGCCGCGTTCGGGAAAATCAGCAGACTGATGTCACGCTGTTCGTGTCCGGCGACGACGATGTCTTGCGCAAGCGGGGCCAACGCGGTCATTGCGCGTGTGCGCAGATTTCCGACATTGACCCAGGTTCCGGTGAGCAGTTTGAAGTCCTCGGATAGTCGCCCGTCGAAAACCAACCCCCGCTCGGGTTTTGACTCGTCCGCGAACTTCACGGCATCGCCGATACGATAAAAGCCGTCCTCGTCGAATTGGCGCGCGCTCAGCTCGGGTTGGCCCCAGTAACCGGGAAAAACGTTATCACCGCGAACCCGAATCTCAGTCTTGTCGCCGCTGGCAAGGAGTTTGAGTTCGCAGCCCGGCACCGGAAGGCCTATGACCCCGGTTCGGTCGGCTTGGAAGTGGCAATCGGTCACCAGCGGCGAAGTTTCAGTAGATCCCCAAGCAGACACCACGGGTATATTCTGTCGGTGCGCTTGCCGGCACAATTCCAGTAGCGCGTCCCACAGATGTTGCGGTAGAGGAGCCGCAGCGCAAAAGATTACTTGCAGCTTACTGAAAAAACGCCGGCGCAGTTGCCGATCCGTGCGCAATTCGCCGATGAGCAACTCAAAGCCCCGCGGTACGTTGAAATAAATGGTTGGGGCGATCTCCCTAAGATTGACCACTGTTTGCAGCCATAACGCCGCCACCGGTCGGCCAGCGTCGATATACAGGGTTCCGCCGTTGCGCAGCACTAGATTGAAATTGTGATTCCCGCCAAACGTGTGGTTCCAAGGCAACCAATCCACGAGTATCGGCGGCGTTTGTTCCAAAAAGGGCCACACCTGCGCCTTCGCCTGCTGATTTGAACACAGCATGCGTTGAGTATTGATGACGCCCTTCGGTTCGTCCGTCGAACCGGACGTGAAAAGCACTTTTGCGACCGTGTCCGGCGTCACCGCCGCGAAGGCGCCGGCAACGGCATGTCGTGCATTCTCGCAGTACAGATCTTGAAAACTGATGGCCGGAATCGACGACCCTGCCTCGGCGGCGCCGGCAACGATCGCTGCGCTGTGCAGATCTTTGATCGCGATGAGCGCCGCGGCATAGCGTGTAACGCTCTCTACGTAGATGATCGCCGGCGCGACCCGCTCGATGATCGATTTGAGCTTGGCGAAGTCGCGCGAGACCAAGGAATAAGCGGGGGACACGGGGACTATGGGAATCCCAACGTGCATCGCCGCCAACATCAGCAGCGCATGCTGAACGCTGTTTTCCGACAAGATGACTATGGGCGCGGCGGGAGTGAGCCGCATGCTCAACAATCCTCCTGCAATGAGCTGCACCTCCTCGAGTGCCTTGCCATACGTGACTGCCTGCCACGCGCCGCCAGCGGCACGCTCTAGTAGAAAGTCGCGCTGCGGAGCCTCGCGCGCCCAACGCACGAGGTGCACACCCATTGAACTCGGATAGGGAAGCAATGATTGGGGCGAGTTGAGCAAAATACAGCCGTCGGGCCGCCGCTCCACAGCCACCCTGGCTTGTGCAAATAATGCTATTTGCCTACTCCTCGAAAAAAACTCGTCGCAATGAGATCAAGCACGATCTGATCCCGTTGATTGGTCATGCTCCATTGCCAGCGAAGGATTCCATAATCGCCTGAGCGGGATCGACGCACGCTCAAGATATGCACCGTGAGCGACAATGAATCGCCCGGGCGAACCGGTGCCGGCCACTTCACATACTCGAGCCCGGGAGAGCCGCACGAGTCCGAGTCACGCAAAATATTGTCGACCACCAAGCGCATGGCCATGCCACACGTATGGAAGCCGCTCGCGATAAGTCCGCTGAAGTGACCTGCGTCGGCCGCCGATTTGTCGACGTGAAACGGCTGTGGATCGAATTGCGTTGCAAATGTCGTAATCGATCCTTCATCCACGGTGACCGACCCCGCGTCGATAATCTGACCCGCACTGAAATCGTTAAACTTCACAATGGGCGCTTTATTCGATTACCCGCGAATTTGATACTCACGAAATTCACGGACCTCACCGTCCGGTGAATCGCGGTTCGCGCTTGTCAAAAAAACTGTTGACGCCCTCGACGTAATCGCTGGTTTCGCCCGCGCGCGTCTGCAATTGCGCCTCCAGAGTCAACTGCGCCGCCAAGCCGTTGTCGGAGCTTGCGGCATATGCCGCCTTTTGTAGCGCGAAACTGCGGGTGGCCTTGGTAGCCAAGTCGCGTGCCAATGTGTTGGCAAAGGAGGAGAGGGTCTCATCATCGACCACTTTCCATATCAGGCCCCAGCGCTCGGCTTCATCGGCCGTAATGCGCTCGCCCAGGAAAGTCATGGCCTTTGCGCGCGCCATACCGACCAATCGGGGCAGCGCCCAAGTACCACCGGCATCCGGAATCAGGCCGAGATGGATGAATGGTTGCGAAAATACGGCCGATCGCGCCGCCACCACCAGATCGCAGGCCAAAGCCAAGTTCGCGCCGCTGCCCGCGGCAATGCCATTGACGGCGGCGAGGACCGGTAAGGGCAATAGACTGATCCGTTGAATCAAGGGATTGTAGTTATCTTGCAGGGATTGGCCCAGATTGGGCGGCGGGGCGCCCGCGATGCGACGACGCTCATTCAAGTCCTGCCCCGCACAGAATGCGCGGCCGGAACCCGTGAGCAACAACACGCGAATATTATTGCTGCGTGCCTCCGATTCGATGACATCGAAAGCCTGGCACAGTTCGGCGTGCATGTGTTGAGTAAGGCTATTGAGCTTTTCAGGCCGGTTTAAGGTGAGCGTGGCGACCGAATTCGCCACCTCGAGAGATATGTTTATCAGACCTTGCACGCAATGCGCCTAGTAAGTTTCGATATGTAGGCGGTTCTTGCCGAATAAATCAGCCTTGAGCGCCTCCCAGTTCGTCGAATGCGCCCGGCACACATCGCTAAATGCCTCGAGCACACCGTTTTCCATTGCCTTGAGGCCGCACACGTAGATAAAGCAATTATCGTCACGCAGCATCCGAAATACCGTCTCGCCACGCTCGCGAATGAGATCTTGCACGTAGCGCTTGGGTTGATTCGGAATGCGTGAAAAAGCCAAGTTTATGTCCATGAATTCCTTCGGGAGTTTCATGAGCGGGCCGAAATAGGGCAGCTCCTGCGGCGATCGTGCCCCGAAGAACAGCAGCAATTCGCCGCCGGCCACGTTGCCGTTGCGACGACGATACTCCGTCATGGCGCGCATGGGCGCAGACCCTGTACCCGTACAAATCATCATGATGGAGGATCCGGCATGGTTCGGCATCAAGAAACTCGCGCCGTAAGGGCCAACGACGCTCACTCGATCGCCGATTTTCGCGTCGCACATATAGTTCGACCCGACCCCCACCACAAGCTCCCCATGATGGTCCCTGGTGACTCGCTTGATGGTCAACGCCAGATTGTTATGGCCGGAACGCTCGCCGTCGCGAGGGCTGGCGACGGAATACAACCTTACGTAGTGGGGTTTTCCGGAGGCATCTACTCCAGGCGGGAGAATGCCGATCGTCTGTCCCTCCAGGACCGGGAAAGAGGCGCTGCCGAAATCGAGCACGATATGCCGCACATCCGCGGAGGAATCCGCCGCCGTGAGCCTCAGATTGCCGACCAGGGTAGCGACAGCCGGTTTTGCAGGTGTGTACAGATTAAGACACGGCTGCGCCGCGGAATGCGGCGCTTTGGCGACGCCCCCTTGCCCTGCCGTGGCTAGTCGAGTGAGCTCGCGCACCTCCGCCGGAACATCTTCCGGTTCGAACCGTGGGATCGGTAGCGCCGGGGGCAGCATATCCCAGGAGAATTGTTCTTCGACCGTGAATGGCGCGGCTCGCGAAACATCGCGCCAATTGTCGATAGCGCCTGTGGGGCAGGGGGGCACGCAAGCGCCGCAGCCATTGCATACGTTGAAGTCCACGACGTAATTGCGCGAATCGTGCGTAATGGCATTGATAGGGCAAGTCGCTTCACACGTGTTGCAGCGTATGCAAATCTCCGGATCGATCACATGCTGGCGCGCGAATTTGTTGGAAACGACTGCGGACACGGGATATCGCTCCTCAGTTGAACCTTACGTACTCGAAATCCATCGGCTGGCGATTTATCGATACTGCCGGAGGCGCAATCCAGTTGGCAAACTTGCCGGGCTCGATGACCCGCCCCATCAGCGATGCCACAAATGCGCGATCCTCCGGGGAGGCCAACCACTCGTTTTGCTTGGCCAACCATTCCTCCTGGCTTACGACGCGCCCATCGGGAGATACCCTTACGCCCGCGAGGGCGCCAATCTGGCGGTGAAAAGCTTTATGCGGCACGGTGAGGCGCTGCCGGATCCCGGCCTTTTCGATGACGCGATTCCAACGCTGAATTCCAGCCACCGAGTCCTTGATGTAATCGTCGCGCAACACTTCGTTGAGTGCGTTGAGCAGCGGCGCGTCTTTCTCTACCAACCGGTCACCCTGGACCTCCAGCACGCGGTAGGTCTGCCCTTTGAGGATGTGGTCGTCAGGGCGCTTGCCTTCCTCGTATCGGCCCTTGAGCCCAGAGCTATAAAAGGTCGCCGCATTGCTCGATTGATCGGCGCCGAACAAATCGATGGTTACACTGTAGTGGAAATTCAGATATCGCTGAATCGTCGGCAGATCGATCACACCCGCTGCACGCAGCTTCTGCGTATCGTCCGTCTTTAGCTCGTTCATCACTTGACAGGTGCGTTGGATCACCCGTGAAACGCCGCTTTCGCCGACGAACATGTGGTGCGCCTCTTCCGTGAGCATAAATCGCGTCGTGCGGGCAAGAGGGTCGAAACTGCTTTCTGCCAAGGCGCTCAATTGAAATTTGCCATCACGGTCCGTGAAATACGTAAACATGAAAAGCGATAGCCAGTCGGGCGTTCTTTCGTTGAATGCCCCGAGGATGCGCGGATTGTCGAGGTCCCCGCTGCGCCTCGCCAGCAGTTCCTCCGCTTCCTCGCGGCCATCGCGTCCGAAGTATCGGTGCAGCAAATACACCATGGCCCACAGATGCCGACCCTCTTCTACGTTGATCTGAAACAAGTTGCGCAGGTCGTACAGGGATGGGGCCGTCAGTCCCAGGTGACGCTGCTGCTCGACGGAGGCGGGTTCGGTATCTCCTTGGGTCACGATGATCCGGCGCAGATTGGCACGATGCTCACCCGGGACGTCTTGCCAGACATCGGATCCTAGACTGTCGCCGAAATTAATCTTCCGCGCGTTTTCCTTTGGATTCAAAAATATACCCCACCGGTAGTCGGGCATTTTAACGTGTCCAAATTGTGCCCAGCCTTGCGGGTCAACGCTGATCGCCGTGCGCAAATACACGTCGAAATTCACCGATCCTTGGGGCCCCATGTCCTGCCACCAGTTGATGAAGTTGGGCTGCCATTGCTCCAATGCGCGCTGCAACGTCTTATCGCCGGCCAAGTCGACATTGTTTGGAATCTTTTCACTGTAATTGATGCTCATGCGGTTCCTCTGAATGGCTGGCGTGGGAGAACGCTCAAATGCGCTCCCAATCGAACTTTGCCTTGTTGCCGGTTCCAAAAACCTTCAAAGCGCCGCGCTCACCCACCGCGTTGGGACGAATGAAGATCCAATTTTGCCAGGCAGAAAGCCGCGCGAAGACTCGCGTCTGCAGCGTTTCGCAAACGCCGAAGCGCAGGTTTGCTTCCATGCCGGTGAGGGCATCAGGGGACATACTGGCTCGCTCCTCGAGCACCAGTCGAATCTCATCCTGCCAATCGATACTGTCCAACGCCGCGGTAATCAGCCCGAGGTCCGCGGCCTCATCGGCCAGCAGCGAACGCCCGATGGCGGCTCTTGCCAACGCCAGAGGCGGCGCTTCTTGATAAAAACGCGACTCGATACGCGGCAACCCGTCCACTCGCGGATAGCTGCCGAAGTTACTCACCGACAGGGCGATGGCGGGCGCTTGCCCGGGTGCATGCGGGAGCGCCAGCATATAGGCCCGATCTGCGGCCAACGCCAGCTCCGCCAGGGTACCCGCGAAGCAAGAACCCGGCTCAATCAGGGCGATCAGGGTACGGGAGCTCACATCGAGCCGCGCGAGCGTACGGCGCAACATACCGATCGTTTCGCGGACAAACCAGTGGTTGGCGTGGATGTGCAGCGCCTCATCGGCGGCCAAGACCCGCGAAACGTCGCCTATAGTTTTGAACACCCACGTGCCGAGATCCAGATTGTTCGAACGCAACATTAAAATCGCATCGTCGAGTTCGCGCGCCATCTGTAGAGGCCACCACTTGGCGCCGAGCGCAACGATGCTATCGATGTCCGTCGGGGAACTCGATTGCGGCGAACGCACGGTAATGATGGCTTGCCGTTCGGCGGGGCGTAGCTGCACGTCGACAAATTCAAAATGATAGCCTGCTTCGTCGATCGTGCGCGTGAGGGGCGAGAGAGCAATGGGGATAGCGTTCTGTGGCCGATCGCTCAATGCTGCCAATTGCAGCGCGCGACGCCTGACATGTGCGGTGAATTGCTGAGGCTTGACCACATCGTCTACCAGCCGCCACTCCTTGGCGCGCTCGCCGCGGATGCCTTCACTGGTGGTGCAAAATATGTCCGCGCGGTCGCGGCGCACTCTGCGTTTGTCGGTCACGCGAGTCAGGCCCCCAGTCCCCGGCAATACGCCGAGCAACGGTACTTCGGGCAGGCTCACGGCCGACGATCGGTCATCGATCAAAGCGATCTCATCGCAGGCCAGTGCCAATTCGTAGCCGCCCCCGGCGGTCGTTCCGTTGCACGCTGCGAGGAATTTCAAGCCGGAGTGGCGGCTGGAGTCTTCGATTCCATTGCGAGTCTCGTTGGTGAATTTGCAGAAATTCACCTTCCATGCATGGCTCGAAATACCCAGCATGAAAATGTTCGCGCCCGAACAAAAAATCCGTTCCTTGCCGCTGGTGAGCACCACGCTACGCACTTCGGGATGTTCAAAGCGAATTCTTTGCAATGCATCGTGCAATTCGATGTCGACCCCAAGATCATAAGAGTTCAGTTTGAGTTTGTATCCCGGACGGATTGCGCCATCCTCGCGGATATCGAGGGTCAGAGTTGCCACCGGACCGTCAAATGTCATTCGCCAGTGCTGATAACGGCTGGGGTCGGTTTGATAATCAACCCCAGTGAAGTGCGCCCCGGCCGGCTTGATTGCGGTGCTGCTTTCCAAGGGGGTCTCCCAGCAAAATTTCGGTTGAATTCAAGAAGTGACCGATGCGCTACGTTCAAGCGCTGGCACCCATAGAGCAAGTAGGCATTATAATACAGTTTTCTTGAGGTACCAAGCATTATTATGCAGATAGGGTACTTCACGGGTAGGCGTCAGAATTTGGTCTGCGAGGCTCCCTTCAGCTGCAATCGTTGCCGAGCTTCCGCAGGGGTTGCAACGGTGAATCCGAGCTCGGCCATGATGCGCACGATCTTTTGCACTTGCTCGGCATTCGAGGTCGCGAGCCGGCCGCGTTCTAGATACAGGCTGTCCTCCAGGCCGACTCGGGCGTTGCCGCCAAGCAGAATATTAT
>JALYIW010000232.1 GCA_030775625.1 Pseudomonadota bacterium
CTGTACCACCCCCGATATCGTGCGCTGCGATGTCCGGTCGAACATCCCATAGGAGTGGTGCGCCAACGCCGCACCGCACCCCAACACCGATAAGCCAAGACCAATGCCCAATAGCCGTATTTTCATCAGAATTCCTTTATCTTTCACGACACACCTCCGTTTCAGCAGTTTGATATCGCAGTCGTCATCCAGGCGGCGGCCCGCCAGGCGCCGCCCCCCCTGGCGGCGGCACCGCTCCGGGTGGTCCTGCCGGCGGTCCCCGTGATCCGGGTGGCGGCGAGTGTGCTGTGATATCGGCAATGGCCAGCCGTGTCTCACGCAGCGGATCGTCGGCCGCATGCCATTGATCGTCGATCACCATGATCGCGCGCCGCTTCGTGTCGAATGCCGGCCACTGCGGGATCTTCGGGTTATTCGGATTGCCTGTCTTGGCGAAGCTCACCCAGGCCGAGCTGACCTTGTCCGCCAGCGCCTGCTGCTCGGGTGTCACCGGCCCGATGATCGGCGCGGCATGCGACAGACTGTCGAACACGTACGGAATCTCCAGCGTGTGCACCGCGCGCAGCTTGCCGTCGCGCACCGGCGTGTGCTTGGTGAAATAATACACATACACCGGCGCACCACCCTGGTCCGCCTTGCGCTCCGCCTCAAGGGTTATATTCTTTTGGGTCGAGTTGGTCTGACTCGCAATCAGCTGAAGCAGGTACGTGTCGTCCTTGCCCGGATAGACTTTTCGAAACACGCTGATCAACTCGTCGGCATCGGGATCACTGACGCGCGCCGTGCTCTTGACCAGCTCGTGCAATTTCGCATCGTCGATGGGATCGAGCGGTGTCATGGGATAGAACGTAGCCTCGGTCTCATTCGTACCGACCATGAACGGAATGTCACGTGATAGCGGCAGCGACTCGGGACTGAACGGATCTGACAACAGGGTGCGACCGTCCACCACCGGACCCGTCAGCAGCCGCAGTTGCCCGATCACCGCGCTCAAGCGCTCGGCGGGAAGCGCTTGCAGATCGGTGATGGTCGTGACACCCAGGGCATCAACCAATCGCTTGGCCCAACGGGCTGCGGTCTCCTTCGTGTTCGCATGTAATACGGCGCCACTCTGAGCAATGGCTCGTTGAAACAGGCCCTTGGCCGAAGGCATGCTCATCAGGGCGCCGACCTTGGCACCCCCGCCCGACTGGCCCGCGATCGTAACGTTCGTCGGATCGCCGCCGAAGTTGGCGATGTTGTCCTGCACCCAACGCAACGCGGCGGCGCAATCGAGCAGCCCCACATTGCCGGAATCGGCGTAAGCCGGTCCGAATAGATCGGCCAGGTAGAGAAAGCCGAAGCCGTTGAGCCGATGAGTCACGGTCACAAGCACGACATCGTGCTTGTGTGCCAGATTATGCCCGTCGTAGCTGGTGGCATTGCCTGAGCCGGCATCGAAACCACCGCCGTGATACCACACGATCACCGGCCGCTTGCCAGAATGCCGTCCCACCGCGGGCGTGGTCACGTTGAGGGTCAGACAGTCCTCGGATTGCGGACCGCTCTGCCACATCGCCTGCTCTTCGGCGAGCGGCGCGCCGCGACTGTCCTGAATACACATGGGGCCTGGCGCCGCCGTTTCCTTGACGCCGCTCCAGCTCTGAGGCGGCTTCGGCGGTAGCCAACGATTCTCACCCGCCGTCGAAGCGCCATAGGGCACGCCCTGAAAGACTTGCACCGGCCCATCGCGGTAGCCACGGATGCGGCCCGAGGTGGTCATCGCCTCCGGTCCCGCCTGCGCCGCGTCCGCCGCCATCGCACCCAGTGGTCCGGCCAATGCTCCGGCGCCCAGTGCTGCCGCACCCAGAACGACGGTGCGACGGCTGATCCGCGCTCCCCCCTCTTCGTTCAACAGGTCGCTGGATGACTCGGTCATTGATGTTGCATCAAATTTCATCTGGCATTTCCCCGTGCTCATTACTCTCTGCTCTTCAGTCGCGGATCCGGATGGTCGTATTGGGCATCATCCGGGCTTGGTGCATAGACTTCTGGCTGATTGTTCTCCGCGCACACGTACTCGCGAATTTTTTTGCCAGTTGGCGAGCGCCGTATCGACGACCAGCGTATCGCCTTGCCAACGCCCGACCGAGTCACCCTGGAACGTGTACTCCAATTCATCCGCCGGCGGATGAGCGCGGCCATCGGTCCAAATGCGGCGCGTCTGGTTGAAGTTTTCGGTGAGCACGGTCACGCGCCCCGGCGTCATCAGCAGCTCCAAGGCAAGCGCCGCAACGGCGGTTGCCGAGAACGGCAAGCGCCGCGCGCGCTTTGATCGCTGTCATGTCCCAGTCCCTTCGCTCGTCGATTTATTGCCCGCCACCGCCGGCCGGCACTAGAAGCGTGCCGACACGGAGACGCCATAAGTGCGCGGCGACGCCAAGGTTACGAGCGCCGGGCCATTTGTCAGTATATAGCTGGTTTTGACCACGGTATTCGTGGCGTTCTTGACATAGGCGTTCACCGACCAAGCTGCTGCGTCGGGCGCGAATTGCAGCGATGCATCCCATTGCCACCAGGCTTTCTGAGTACTGGCGGCACTTGCCAGAAGGGTCTCGGTTTCGCTGGAATAGCGCGGGCCGACCTGCGGAGCAATCGCAATGTTGCCCACATGGAAGGCATGGCGATAAGAGCTGCTGAACGTGACTTTCGGCGCGTTGGGCAGCGAAGACCCCTGCAGCTGGGTACCCGACAAGTTGTACACGTAATATAAGACAGCCGAGTCGATCCGCGAGTGCTGTAGGGCGAGGTTCGCCGTCAAGCTGTCATTCGGCGTCGGAACATAAGCGCTCTCAAGCTCCAGACCGCGAACGGAAACCTTCCCCACATTTATCACCCCAAAGTTGAAATTAGGGCAGATGGTCACCCCGTTAGGTAATACGATAAATTGAGCGCACTGAAGGTTGGCCTGCTGGTAGTTCTGGTAGTCGTAGTCGTAGACGTCGGCGTTGACCCGCAGTTTGTTGTCGAGGAACTGGTTCTTCAACCCCAGCTCGTAGGATTTAAGATTTTCCGGCGCATAGGCGGTATGCGGGTAGTTAGGCGAGAATCCGCCCGCGCGGTAGCCGGTCGAGACGGTGGCATAGAGCATCGACGTCGTATTCACGTCGAATTCGGTGCCGGCCTTCCAGTCAGTCTTGGACCACGTCGCGTTTTGCGGAACCTCCAAAGCGAGCGTCCTCGGGTTCTCGCCGGGGCTTTCGAACAACGACGTCTTTTCATCTTTGCTATGACGTATGCCCGCGATAAGTCGCCATCGATCGCTGATGGGCAGCGTAGCCTGTCCAAAGACGCCCGTGGAATCATCGAAGCCGTACGAATTGGCGGCCGTACCCGGATTGGGGTTGACGACGACGTTGCCGGCGCTGTTCACCGTAGTGGCGTATTGCCCCGGAGTAGTTTGATGATAGTGGTAGCGGTAGAAACCTCCGACCCACGAGAGATACGAACCCGGCTCCGATGCCAGCCGCACTTCGGCGGACCGTTCTATCGTCGAGCCGGTGCCGGGGCTCTCCAAAGCCACGAGCCCGGTGTACAGCAACTGCTTGGGTTCGCTTTGATATTGGTAGGCAGGCAGCACAGTCAGCTGTCCGATCCCCACGTCGGCGATCAACTTGGCCCACACCTTGTAGGTATTGTCCTCGTCGATTTGAGCGCTCGGAGTTGCTATGGTCCGGCTCGGCGGAAACGCCGTATCCGTCGGGTCCAAGACAACGCTCCTAAAGGGGTCGGACGCCAACGAGGTCCCCGGGCCCTCGCCGCTTAGGCGCGCGGTTTCGGCGCCAAACAACAGCGAAAAATCCGCGGACGGCTGATAAAGCAATTTCGCGCGCATTCCCTGGGCGCGGTTGTCGTCCTGACCGTTGCTCAAATAGCCCTTGCGGTCCACCGAGGAAGTGGCAACACGCAGCGCGAGCGCGTCGGATAGCGGAATATTCAGCATACCGCTGACATTGAGTTGGCTGTAGTTACCCATGGTGGCGCTTGCCGCGCCCTCGAACTTGTGCGTCGGATCATTGCTGATCAGCTCGACCACACCGCCCTCGCTGTTGCGTCCGTAAAGCGTTCCCTGCGGACCCCGCAGCACCTGCACCCGCGCTACGTCGTAGTACCCCAACCGCGAGGAATAGTTGTTTTGAGTATAGACACCGTCGAACAGCGACGACACGCCGGCCGAACCGCCGTTGGTGGTCTCAATTGTCGGGCCCACGCCCCGGATCGTGGGGCTCGAGGTGAAGCCGCTACGAGTGACCACGACGCCGACAATGTTCTTCAAGGCGTCGTCCAGCTGAGTGATGCCTTGCATCTCGATCTCGCGGCCGGAGACCACGCCGACCGAAACCGAGGTATGTTGCAGATCGGTTTCGCGTTTCTCGGCGGTGACAACCACCTCTTCGAGCGCTGTGACCGATTCGCCCGACGCCGCCGGCTCCCCGGCTGCTTGCGCGGACAGGCCTGCGCCGCACATCAATAACGTGCCGGCAACCTTCAACAGCTTGGATTGAGACATAGCCCTATTCCCCTAGGTATTCGCTTTGATGAGAAAAAATGTGCGTTGCCGCCGTTGGCCTCGCTTATTTGCGGATAGCCCGCGGCGCTCCCGTTCGCACCACATTATTGTCGATTGGCCAGGCCCCACTGACTTGCGCCAATCCTAGTAGCTTTAGCCGAAGCCGACGGGCCGTCCAATGCCGAATAGGTTGTCACCTATGAGTTCTATTTATAGGCGCCACCTGGCAGGTGGGCGCCTGGCGCCCGCCCCGCGTTGCGGGCGCACGACCCATTAGCACGAAAAAAACCGGCCTACTGCAGCAACCCGAACATGCCCACTGCGTTGGTTGCACCCATGAATAGCTTGCTGTCGGCGATGGTGGGGGGGTGTCGACGCGCTTGAGCTGATGGGGCCTAGCGCTGTACATCATCGGATCTTGCATCTCGATCAGATCCACCAGGGTGTCGGGCGCCGTGCGCCGGATGCGCGCGAACGCGCAACTGCGCGCTGTGCGGCAGCCCGGGGAAGTTCAAGGTGGTCTCCTCGCGCAGCCGCACCGTTTCGATGACCGGCGTGTTGCCTTCCCAGTGCCCGATCGAATGCCCCATGAAGCTGGGGATCAGCGCATCGGGATGCTTGCTGTTCAAGTAGAGCGCGAAACTCCCAGCCTTCAATTTAGCAATTTTGCCGATATTACATCGCGGCTCGAACCACGGGGCTCTGAGCGCAGAGCATGCCTACGGCGGCAAGCTATTTCGGAGACACATAATCCTGCCTGCCGTCGGCGGTCGAACGGATACTCGTGTCCTCGCAAATGTACTCGATCAGCTGTTCCTGGGTTCTGTTGAACACCGTCTTGAAAGTGAA
>JALYIW010000233.1 GCA_030775625.1 Pseudomonadota bacterium
CCACGGCCAATCTACTGGCCTCGGGCGAGATCATGGCCGGCAGCATTCTAGGCCGCGGGTATTTAGCTGGATTTGGGATGACCATCGGCACGGTATTCGGGCGCATTGCTGGGCGCGAGGCGGCGAAGTATGCGGCTGCCTGAGCTCATTGCGACTGCGCTCGCCGATGAGGTCGAGCCGGCAGAGAGCGCCGTGATGCAGGAGGCTCGCCGCGTCATGGAGGTGTGTAACGCCTGCCGCTATTGCGAGGGATATTGCGCGGTCTTTCCGGCGATGGAACTGCGGCGGGAGTTTGGCTCCGGCGATCTCAATTACCTGGCGAATCTCTGCCACTCCTGTCACGGTTGCTACTACGCGTGCCAGTACGCACCGCCGCACGAGTTCGGGATCAACGTACCGCGCACATTGGCGGCGCTGCGCGACGAAAGTTATCGAGAGTACGCGTGGCCGGCACCACTGGCGCGGCTTTATCAGCGCAACGGCACGGTACTCGCGTTGGCGATGACCGTGGCAGTCGCGGCCATTTTGCTGTTGGCCATGGCGCTACAGGACCATGCCGTGTTGTTTGGGCCGCACGCACCGGTACCGGGAGCTTCGTTCTACCGCGTCATCCCGTACCCAGTGATGGTGTGGACGGCGTCGCTCACTTTCGGCTATTCGCTGCTGGCTTTGGGCGTGGGTTTTTCCCGGTTCTGGCGCGGTACCGGCGGTGCAGCCAGCGAATTGGCGCAGGCGAGGCCTCTGCTCCAGGCACTGCGCGACGCGGCTACGCTGCGCTATCTCAGCGGCGGCGGCCACGGTTGCAACGATACGGACGAGGGGTTCTCGACGCGCCGGCGCTGGCTGCATCACGCCATGGCGTACGGTTTTTTGCTGTGCTTCGCCTCCACCACGGTCGCAACCTTCTATCATCACGTCTTGGGGTGGAAGGCGCCTTACGGGCTTGCAAGCCTGCCCGTGCTGCTCGGCACTGCGGGGGGCATGGGAATCATGGTCGGATGCGCCGGCCTCCTGTGGCTAAAGCTTTCGGGAGACGCCGCCACCTCTGCACGCTACTTGCTGGGAGCGGAATGTGCCTTATTGCTGCTGCTTTTCATGATCGCCGTCACCGGGTTGTTGCTGCTCGCGGTGCGCACCACCGGCGCGATGGGAATTGCGCTCGCCGTGCACCTAGGATTCGTGCTGGCACTGTTCGTCACTCTCCCGTACAGCAAGCTCGTGCATGGCCTATACCGCACCGGCGCGCTGATCAGACATGCGATCGAGCGGCCGCTCTGAGGAGCGGCGCCGTCACTCGTCTACGCAGGGGCTGCGCAGAGGCTACGCAGCGGCGAAATCCGGGAAAAAACTTTCGCCCACGGCGCGAATGCGTGCCCGATGCGTACCTCTGAAGTGCGCGGGTACCAGCCAGTCGTGATTCTCGGCGAGGCTTTGCAGCAGCGAGACACGCGTGAGCCGCGAACGCTCGCGATCGACGTCGAGACCGGCCGACAATTCAGGATGCAGAACTTGAATGGGACTATGAATCGCGTCGCCGCAGAACACCGCCCGTTCGCCGCCACGACGCAGATGCAGACCCATCTGCCCTGGAGTATGGCCGGGCAGGGGCATCAGGTCGATGCCCTTGGCGGGCTCGTAACCGTCGTCCACCAGATCGACTTGGCCGGCTTGAACGACCGGCAACACTGAATCCTCTAGCGCGGGGTATTTGGTGGTTGCCTGCGCGAGTAGGGCCTGCCAATGCGCCATCTCGCTGCGGCCGATCAAATAGCGAGCCTTCGGGAACGTAGGTACCCAGCGTCCATTCAGAAGTTGAGTATTCCAGCCGACATGGTCGGAATGCAGGTGAGTGCAAAACACCACGTCCACCTCGTCGGGCCGTACGCCGGCCGCGGCGAGACGTGAAAGATAGCCGGTCGCGTCGCGCAAGTTCCAGTCAGGCTGAGTGGGGCGCTCCTTGTGCTCGCCGACGCAGGGGTCGATGAGTAGGGTTCGGCCGGCGACGCGCAGCACGAAGGACTGAATGGTGACGCTTAAAGTATCCCGGTCCAGAACGGCGTGTTCGGGCTCCAGAAAGTCACGCGACGCGGCCAATACGTCGCGATCCGCATCCGGTAAGAAACGCGCGATCGGTAGTTCGACTCTGTGGAAGTCGGTGACCGTACTCACAACGACATCGCCGATTGTAAATTCCATCGCCGTTCCCCGAATCAGACGACTGCGGAGGCGGGCCGCTTGATCATCGCAGCGGAGGCTCTCCCCGCGGACAAGCCGACCAATGAAGCCGCGAGGGCGGCGATCGTTGCGAGCACCAGCAGCATCGCGGAATACGAGTGAAAGTGATCGAAGCCTATTCCCATGATGGCCGGGCCCACGATCGAGCCGACTTGATACAACCCGAACGATAGCCCGTACAGCTTGCCGAAGGCGCGCAAGCCGAACAATCGGCGCAGCGTATAGGGCAATACATCGCCCTCGCCGCCAAGACCGAAGCCGACCAGGGCGGCGGCAATAAACGGCGCGGGTCCGCTCCAGCCGGTCCACATCAGCACGCAGCCGAGACCTTGTCCGAGGAAGCATAGCGCGGCGATGCGGCCGAAGGGGATGAAATCAAGCAAGGTGCCAGTCACGAGGCGCCCGGCAATGGAGGAGCCCCCCATGATGACGGGCATCCAGGCACTCTGCGCGGGCGAGTATCCCCGGTCGGTCAGCAGGGCGGGTGCATGAAACGAGAAGCCAACCCCGACCGTCACGCCGAGTGCGAAACACACGGACAGCAGCCAGAAATTCAAGGTGCGCGTCGCCGAGCGAAAGTCCTGACCGATCATTAATGGCGATTCAGCCAAACTGCGCCGCGCCCGACGCAACGCGTCATTGTCCCGGATCAACGCCAGGCAGTTCGGAATGCCGACGGCGGCGACGATAGCGGCCATTGCCAGCCAGGCACCGCGCCAGCCGCTGCTCTGAATTATTCTTTGGGTCACCAGCGGCGATAGAAACTGGCCGACGCTGCCGCCGGCGATCGACAGCGCGAGCGCACGCCCCAGATTCCTGTCGAACCACTGCGGAGGCACGGTGAGAAAGGTCGACGGCGCCGACACTGAGGCGGCAACACCCGCAAGCGCAGCACACGAGAGGAACGCCCAATACACGGGCGGCATGAGGCTGAATCCGGTCATCGATAGCGGCAATAAAATGCAGCCGCCCAGTATGACCGGCTTGGAACCATAGCGGTCTATCAAAATGCCCGCGAGCGGCGTCACGACGACGGCGACGACGGAGATTAGAGATACGCCCAAGGACACGTCGGTGCGGCTCCAGCCCAAATCGGCGATCATGGGTTTGAGATAAAGACCGAACACGCTCAGCATTGCCGGCGAGAACGACACCGTCATTCCTAAAGAAATCCCGGCGATGGTCCACCAAGGCGATCTTGCGGCCGCTGTCGTCATTGCTCCCCCTCAAACGTTAGCTCGAGCGTCGTGCCGCCCTCGGCGGTAACCGCGGCAGCATACCAGCCCCTACTGAATCGGCGCGTACTTACCGGTGAGCTGTGGCGCCAATCCCTGCAATCCCTCGAACCCTCGCCGTTGTCGTTCTAGGCGGGTTTCGCGAGACCATGTGCGCTTCAAACCATCGCGCACCCGGACGGTGAGCCGTCCCAGCCCGTCGACTTCGAGTTCAATGGTATCCCCGTCCTGGAATGCATTCAGGCCGCGATGATTGGTGCCGGTTGCCAGAATATCCCCCGGTTCCAGAGCATGCACATGGCTCACCCACTCGATGCAGCGGGGGATTTTATGCGCCATGTCGCCGGTGTTGAAATCTTGCTTCAGCTCGCCATTCACCCACAAGCGGACCTGCAGCGCTTGCGGTGCGGCAATTTCGTCCGCGGTGACGATGTACGGGCCGACCGGCGCGAAAGTGTGGCGTGATTTGCTTTGGTAAAACGAATTTTTGTCGGAAGTCACTGCGCGCGCCGACACGTCGATGAAGTTCACGTAGCCGAACACATGGTCCATCGCCGAAGCGGCGTTCACACAGTGCGCACGCCGGCCAATCACCAATGCCAATTCCGCCTCGCCTTCGAACACGGCAGCCGGAACATCCGGCAGTACGATTTCCCGGCGCGGACCGATGATCGACGAGGGCGACTTCAAAAAAGCATTAATGGGCACCGGCGCCGTGCGTGTGCCGTCTTCCATGTAATTGACGGCCATGCACACGACATTGCTGGGAGCGGGGAGCGGTGCCTGCAACTCGACCTCGGCGAGCGCCAGCCGGCGGCCGGTGCGGGCGGTCACCTCCAAAACCGAACGATACGAGTCGAAACGCTCGATCAGGCCGCGCATCAAATCATGCGGAACCGTGTGCGGAATGCTTTGCACCACGGCGGATACATCGACAATGGCGTCGTCCGTGATCACGCCCATGCGGTAGGAGTCGAAAAATGCAAGTTTCATGCGGGCTGACTATGCGAACAGCACGGAATGGTGTCCAATGCCGAAGCCGTCAACGACTATCAGGTTTAAGCATAGCTTAGAGGACACTCGATATACCTTGGCCTGATACCCCAGGATCGATTTGGCATTGGCGAGGGTGGCCTTTCCGTTCCTAATATGCGGGCTGGCTAATCTCCGGACGGCCAGGATGAATTGTGGTTAATAACCTTAAGAGGTCGATGCCGATGTCACAACAACTGACGACCCAGCTCAGTCATGTCGGACTGTACGTCTACGATTTGCCCAAAATGGTGGAATTTTACACGCGCGCCGTCGGCTTCGTGATCACCGACGCGGGTCCGGCGGGCGACCCTACCTTCTTGAGCCGCAGCCCGAAGGACCATCATCAGCTCATTCTGCGCCCGGGCCGCCCCGCCGGCGTGTCGGAAATGGTGCAGCAATTGTCTTTCAAGCTAGGTTCTCTGGCCGAGGTGCAGGAGGTGTATCCACGCATTCGTGCGAGTGAAGCGACCGATATCGCCCCCATCACCCATGGCATCGCTTGGTCGGTGTATTTTCGCGATCCCGAAAATAACCGTGTCGAGATGTTCGCCGATACCGAGTGGTACATCACGCAGCCCTTCAGGGCTCCCATCGATCTTGAGAAGCCTACCGCAGAGCTTTACCGGGAAGTGGAAGAGTTGTGCAAGGCTCGGCCGGACTTCAAGCCGATGACCCAATGGAGAGCCGAGTTCGCTCAAAAAATGTTTGCGGCGCAGAGCTGAGGAACAATAGTGGGCAAAACACAGTAACTGGGTATTTGATCGATTTATTTGACTGTTAAGTAGGATTTCCGACAGAATCGCCATGGGGTTGGTGGGAATTGCGCATCTCGGCCCGTCGATAAATAAATTCCAGCTGGCGGCGATATGAAACAGAACTCGTTGGTGAAGTGGCATGCACTGCTCTTTGTAGTAACTGCCGTGCTAGGGGCGCACGCGGGGGCTGCCGCCGAGGGGGCACCGAAGGTTGCCAGGCATTCGATGCCGGACGATTTTTCCGGTACCTGGGCGCACGACATGATGGCCGGAGTGAATCCAGGTCGCGCCAGGCCCGACGATAAGGTGTTCACGATGACGGACGGCACGGTGATACCGCTGCTTCCACGGGCGGAGAAGCTTTATCGGGAGCGGGTGGCGATGGGCATGACCGACCATGCTTATGCCAATACCTCATCGCGCTGCCTGCCTATTGGCACGCCCGGCAATATGATGGGCGCACCGTATCCGGTACAGATCGTGCAACGACCGGAATTCATGGCCATCCTGTTCGAGGAGGGCTGGCAATTTCGCACGGTTTACATGAATCGCAAGCATCCCGATGAACTGATTCCGAGTTTCATGGGACACTCGATCGGGCATTGGGAGGGCAAGACACTGGTGATTGACACGGTGTCGATGCGCGAGGAGACGACCTTGAACTCCGTCGGTCTGCCCCATAGCGCGGAGATGCACGTGGTGGAGCGCATCAAGCGCCTCGCGCCGGACCGGTTGGAGGACGTGATCGAAATCACCGACCCGCAGACCTACAGCAAGCCCTTCGCTTTCACCTCAATTTTCAATAAAAGCGATGAGGACTTGATCGAATACATTTGCGAGAACAGCAAAGTCGAAGTGACTCCGGACGGGCGCCAGAGTTACGCCGATTCTCCGAAGTAGATTGAGGATCATGCACATGAGAAATTCGATACCTACAGTATTCGCTGCGATGACGCTGAGTGCCTTTGCGAGCAGCGCCATGGCACATCATTCGTTCTCGATGTTCGACGGGTCCAAGACCACGGTCCTCGAAGGTACGCTGAAGTCGGTGCAGTTGACCAATCCGCACTCCTATTTCACCTTGACGGCCACCGGGTCCGACGGCGTCGCCAAGGATTGGCAAATCGAGGGTCCCAGCCCCAACAACCTCATTCGGCGCGGATGGAAGCACACCGACTTGAATGCTGGCGACCAAGTCACGGTCACGTTCCACCCGCGCAAGGATGGTGCCGCAGGCGGCGTAGTGATGTCCGTGCGTTTACCGGACGGCCGACTCTTGCAGTCGGGTGCCGGGACTAAAGGTGCGCCGGCAGCCGAGCGCGCTGGGCCAGGAGGCGGCGCCGCGCCTCCCAACGGACCCCCGAACGGACCGCCGCCGAGGTAAGCCGCCGCAGGTGTGTTGCTGTGTAGCCGGGGGCTTCGCGCTCCCGAGGGCCGCCGGTGGGACTGTCTATGTCAATGCTTAACGATATTTTCGCATGCTGCGTTTATCATCCTATAAAATGCCCAACCAAAACAAAATATGGGCAAAGTTTCTCATTGCCGGTTATTATCGATAACAAGTAAAATCGCTTGCCCCGCGGCACGGGGCCGTTCGAAATGTATGGCTGGGGTTTGGGAGATATAAATGCAACGACGCGAATTGCCAATTGGGCGCGCGATTGGGCTCGCGCTGCTTGCGTGGCTGCTTACGGGAGGGAGCGGTGTGCCTGTCTCGGCGGCGGTGGCGGCCAAACCCGGCGCCGACTTCAGCGGCGTCTGGGAACTGAAACACGGTAATGCACCCGCGCACTTCGACCAAGACGCGGATTTTCGCCATCCAAATCCGCCTTTAAAGCCCGAGTGGCTCGCGGAATGGCAAAAAATTTCCGAGCGCAAACGCGATGGAATGAAGATCTGGGATCCGGCCGTCCACTGCCTGCCGCCAGGAATGCCGCACACCATGAACGGCACCTATCCCATGGAGATATTGATGACCCCTGGGCGCGTCACTGTACTCACTGAGCTGTTCAACGAGACTCGCCGCATCTGGACCGATGGGCGCGGACACCCGTCCGCTGATGAGTTGGAGTACACCTTCGTCGGCGACTCGATCGGTCACTGGGACGGCGCTACCTTAGTCATCGACACCGTCGGCGTACGTGAAGAGTCCGTGCTGGATGTCACCGATTTGCCTCACAGCGACCAGATGCATTTGACCGAACGGGTGCGCCTTGCGAACAAGAATCAACTCGACTGGACGATAACGCTCGAAGACCCGATCGTATATGCACGCCCGTGGACGGTGACCAAACACTACCTACGGGCGAAGCCGGATGAAAAAGTGCGCGAGTACGTGTGCTCGGATAACAATCAGCCGGAGCCCTACACGCCGGGTCCGGACGATGCGAAGTACGATCGGCCCGATCCGCGCCTGAAGACACGCGAATGAGAAAGCAACTAATGAAATTCTCGACGTTCAATCGCG
The DNA here is from genome assembly GCA_030775625.1 of Pseudomonadota bacterium. Classification (GTDB taxonomy): domain Bacteria; phylum Pseudomonadota; class Gammaproteobacteria; order Steroidobacterales; family Steroidobacteraceae; genus Bog-1198. The sequence continues at coordinate 7,728 of JALYIW010000233.1, forward strand.
CCTCCGGCGTGCGCGCCGCACAGGTGCTGGCAACCGCTGCACTATCACTGCTGACCTGGCCTCTGTTGGCCGGTGCCGATACGCCTCCCGCCATCGCGGCGCAGCCTCGAGCCGCAAGAAGCGCGGCGATGCCGGACGACTTCTCGGGTGCTTGGGTACACGATATGAGCTCTGGCAACCTGCCCCAGCGGGGCAGCCCTGACCAAAAGAAATTCACGTTGGGCGACGGCACCGTGATACCCATTCGGCCGGAAGCCGAGAAGGTTTATCGCCAGCGTGTCGCGATGGGAATGACCGACCGTCCGTTCGCGAACACGGCCTCGCGCTGTCTGCCGATCGGAACGCCGGGAAACATGATGGGTGCCCCCTATCCGCTGCAAATCGTACAGCGGCCGGATTTTATCGCGATTCTGCTTGAGGAAGGCGGCCAGTTCCGCGCCATTTACATGAACGGCAAGCACCCCGATGAAGTGATTCCGAGCTTCTTGGGTCATTCGATTGGCCACTGGGAAGGCAAGACTCTGGTGATCGAAACTGTGGCAATGCGAGAAGAAACCACTCTGGACTTCAACGGTCTGCCGCACAGCGCACAGATGCGTGTGATCGAGAGAATCAAGCGCACCGCACCCACGAAATTGGTCGATGAAATCGAGATCGACGATCCGGCGACGTATTTCAAACCCTTTACTATGACCAGCGTATTCACCAAAACCGCCGAGGAAATGATCGAATACATTTGCGAGGACACCAGAATGCGCGCAACCCCGGACGGGCGGCAGGACTACTCTTTTCCGAAGTAGCGTCGTGTGATGGACAATCTGTATTGCGGAGAAACAGCAAAATTCGTTTGATAACAAGATACGACAACATCAAATATCGAAAATAAGAGGGGGGAGTGGTCAATGCAAACTTCACGCACGATATGCTCAATCATTTGCTGCACGAGCCTGTCATTGGCTAATGCAATCGCGATCCATGCCGCGGAGTCCGCCACCGGGGGCTTCGCACTCGATGAAATCGTCGTCACCGCCACCAAGCGCGCCGAAAACGTGCAAGTCGTTCCGCTGTCCGTCGCAGTGGTATCGCAAGCGGCCTTGCAAGCGCAAAACTTGTCCGACACCACCGATTTGCAGCGCATGGTCTCCGGATTGCAATTTCAGCCCTCGGGAAGTCCGGCGAACAGCGCCTTCGGCGTACGCGGAGTCACGACGCTGGTCGCCTCGCAGGGCGTGGAACAGTCGGCCGGGGTTGCGATCGACGGCGTGCCGCTGGGGCGAGTTCTAGGCTCGGTCGCCGATCTTGTGGATATTCACGCGGTCGAAATCTTGAAAGGACCCCAGGGCATGTTGTTCGGCAAGAATGCCTCGGCCGGTCTCATCAATATGGTCACGAATTCGCCGCAGTTCGGCAAGAACGAGCAAACTTTCCGCGCCGCTTACGGCTCTTTGAACCTGCGGCAATACTCGGGCACGGTCAATTTCGGTATCGGCGACGATTCGGCAATGCGGGTGACCGCATGGAAGTTCAAGCACGACGGCACCATTCTCAATGTCGACAGCGGCCAGAAATTGAACGACAAGAACAGCGAGGGCGCGCGCCTCAAGTACAGCTGGAAACCCGCCGATGGTCTCGACCTGAACTTCACGGGTCAATGGACCGCTCATCGCGAAAATGGCGCCGGCTGGTCCATTCGCTCCTTCATACCGGACAGAATCAATGCGTTCGACGGCGGCCAATTGATTGAGAACTATGAGCTTGCTCACGGTACGGTGCCCTCCGACACCAATCGGATCGAGCGTAGCAAGCTACCGCTTTACGACAATGGCCATGCCAATGCCTATACCGGCCAAGCCGACTACACCGTCGGCGCTGGGACCATTACCGCCATCGTCTCGTACCGCCAAGTGGATAACGACAACGCGTTCGATTCGTATGCGACCGATAACCCCTATATCCTGCTTTCGCCCAACCACGACACCATTTACTACAATCAGTTGTCGGAAGAATTGCGCTACGTGTCGCCGATCCAGGACCGGTTGCACTATGTCGTCGGGTTGTTCAATTTTCGCCTCAAGGAACGCGACAATCAGGATCTCGGATTCAATCTCGGCGTAAACAGTCCGCTGTTCATCGACAACAAGGTCGAGCTCGACCTCGACAACAAGAATTACGCCGCTTTCGGCGAGGCCACCTTCGACATCACCCGGGATCTGCACTTCATCGCCGGCTTGCGGCGCTCAACGGATAAAGTGGCTGGTGCGATGAATCGCACGGCTGTTAATTTCATACCGTTTCTGATGGCGCCCGGAACGCAGTTTGCACCTTATGCGACATCCGCCACGACTACGTACAACGACACCTCGTGGCGCACCGGATTGCAGTATGAATTTGCGCCGGATGCCATGATTTATGCCACCGTGTCGCGCGGCTACAAGGGCCCCGGCCTCGGCTACAATTTCAATTCGACGCCGACCACGCTGGCCGTCAGCAACAACGGCATCGTGAAGCCGGAGATCGTTCACGCCTATGAAGTAGGCTTGAAGTCTCAATGGTTCGAGCGCCGCTTGACCGCCAACGTCGCCGTGTACAATGAAATCTTCGATGACTTCCAGATTGCTTTGACCACGGCCGGTCCCACGGGGGCGCCCACCACGGTAGTCGCCAATGCCAGGCAGGCTACGACCACGGGCGTCGACGTCGATGTCAACTGGCTGGTCACACAATCTTTCAGCGTTGCCGTCAATGCGGCTTACGACCATGCGCGCTACACCGATTTCACGAATGCCTCTTGCTACAATTTCCTGGAAACACCGGCGCAGGGCTGCAGCGCCCAGAAACAGAACTTGAACGGCCATCCCCTGGCGAGCACACCGAAGGAAACGCTCAACGTCATGGGCCGCTACGAGCATCCGTTGAGTGCGCAATGGCGCGGCCACTTTCAGGCCGGCGCCAACTACCGCAGCGGCGTGAACTTCAGCCCGCTTGGCGATCCGGCACTGGTGCAGGGCGGTTATACCGTGGCCAATTTGTCGGCCGGACTCGGCACGGCGGACGGTCGCTGGGATCTCTCGGTCAATGCGAATAACGTGTTCGACAAACACTACGTCGACCGCATCGGTCCGGCGCCGGTCGCCGGCACGTTCTTCACGCTCAATAACATCGGCTATGACGACCTGAGGACCTTCGGCGTGGCGCTGACGGCTCATTTCTAGCACCGGCGGGCACCGAGACGAAACGGTCGAAAAATAAATTAATCAGTCAATAAGAACGTTGGGAGTTGTTAATGCAATCATCGAAGAATGACTTGGCTTATCGGGCGGCTGCTGCGCTCACCTGTTTGTTCGCGGTACGAACCGCAGCCGTGTGGGCGGCCCCGGTGGAGTCTGCTGCCGCCGGCGGGGCTCTCGACGAAATCGTGGTCACCGCCACCAAGCGTACGGAGAATCTGCAAGTCGTACCCTTGACAGTCGATGTAGTGACGCTCGCGATGCTGCAATCGCAGAATTTGACGGATACCAGCCAGCTGAAACGCCTGGTGCCGGACCTCGAGTTTCGCCACGGCGGTCTACCCGGCCAGGATGCCTTCAATATTCGCGGCATCGAAACGCTGGCAACGGCGTACGGCAGCGAACAGTCCGCCGGCGTGGCATTCGATGGTGTGCCGCTGGCGCGGGGTTTGGGCGCGGTCAATGACCTCGTCGATGTGCGCAGTGTCGAAGTGTTGATGGGTCCGCAGGGCATGTTGTTCGGCAAGAACGCATCGGCCGGCCTCGTCAACATCGTGACCAATTTGCCGCAGATCGGTAAGACTGAAACGAATTTGCGCGCCTCATTCGGCAGCTTGAACTTGCGGCAATACAGCGGCACCTTGAATGCGGCAATCGGCGATGAGTCGGCCTTGCGAGTGACGGCGTGGAAATTCACCAATGACGGGCCCATCCACGAGGTCAACACCGGGCAGGACATGAACAACAAGAACAGCGACGGCGCTCGAGCGAAGTATCGCTGGACACCCACCCAGGATCTGGATTTGAATTTGAGCGCCGAGTGGGACGCACACCATGAGAACGGTGCCGGCTACACGATTCGCGAGTTCGTCCCATCGATGTTCAATGCGCGGACCAACTCAGGGGCGTTGGTCCAGGCCTATGAGCTCGCCCAGGGCACGGTGCCGTCGGACCACAACCTCACGGCGCGCGGCCTCAACGAATCGTATTACGATATCGGTCATGCCAATGCCTACACCGGGCAGGCCGATTATCGCGTCGGGGACGGTACTGTCACCGCCATCGCCTCGTATCGGCAGGTGGCGAGCGCCGGATCATTCGATCCCTACCCCAGCAGCAACCCCTACACGCAGCAATTCCTCAATACCGATACGGCGAATTACCAGCAGCTATCCGAGGAGCTGCGTTATGCATCCCCGGTGAGCGACCGATTGCACTATGTGGTGGGACTGTTCAATTTCCGCATGAGTTTGCACGATAGCTTGAATTTCGGTCTCGGGGGGCTGATTCCTCCTATCGGCTTCGTACAGTTCATCAACGCCAATTTCGAGGAGGATTTGCAGAACAAGAGCTACGCGGGATTCGGCGAGGCGACCTTTGATCTCACGCCGCAACTGCATCTTATTGCGGGGCTGCGGCGCTCGACGGATAAATTGAACGCCTCCATGGACCGTTCCGGTCCGGTAACCGCGGCGCTCGGGGGACCGTTCATCTCATCGACCTCAACCACATACAATGATCTCTCCTGGCGTCTGGGCGTGCAGTACCAGATGCTGCCCGATATGATGTTGTATGCGACCGCCTCGAAGGGCTACAAGGGTCCGGGGGTCGGCTACACCTTGGGCACGGGCGCCGGCGAAGTGAGGGCAACGAACGGCGATATCGTCAAGCCGGAGATTGCGCATGCTTATGAGGCGGGCATCAAGAGCCAGTGGCTCGATCAGCGCCTGACGTTGAATCTGTCGGTATTCCAACAGTATTTCGACGACTTTCAAACTTCCGTGGCGCTTCCCGGCAATCCATTTGCCTCAACGGCGACGACCAACGCGCCGCAGGTGACGAGCAGCGGAGCCGACCTCAGCGTTCGGTGGGCGGTGACGCGCTTCTTCAGCCTCGCCGGAACCGAAGCCTACACGCACGCGCGTTATACGGATTTCCCCAACGCCTCTTGCTACAACGGCGAGCCGGCCCAGGCGGCGCCTGCGACGGGCTTGGGATCGACGCCGGGAATCTGTTACGGCAACCTTTATCAAAACGCCAAGGGCCTGCGGGTGGCGGATTCACCGCGAGAATCCTTCAATATCACGGCGCGCTTCGAGCATCCCCTCACGGCGCAGTGGAGCGGATACATTCAGCCCAACAGCAGCTACCGAAGCAACATCAGCTACAGCAGCACGGGTGACCCGTTGTTGCAGCAGGGCGGCTACACGCTCTTCAATTTCAGCGCGGGCATCAACAGTGTCGATGGCCGCTGGGGTCTGTCCGTGTACGGGAACAATGTGTTCAACAAGCATTACGTGGACACCGTCGTCGCCAACGGTAGCCTTGACGCTGTCATTTTCCAAGATATCGGCTATCAGGATCTGCGCACCTTCGGAGCCAGTTTGAATGTTCGTTTCTAGGGACATGAGGAAGGCTGACATGAAGCAACTGAAGTGGGTGGCGGCGGCGGCGCTGCTGGGGAGCGCCCCGGTGTGGTCGCACCATTCGGCGGCGATGTTCGACATGCAGAAGACGGTGGTGGTGAACGGGACGGTGAAGGAGTGGCAGTTCATGAATCCGCACTCCTGGCTGCAGGTGATGGCGGTGGATGCGAGCGGCAAGCAGGTGCAGTGGTCGTTCGAGGGAGCGGCGCCCGCGGGCGGGGGCAGTTCGCCGAATTCTCTGCTGCGCAAGGACACCTTCAAGCCGGGGGACAAGATCACGGTGGAGACGCATCCGATGAAGGATGGGCGCCCGGCGGGGATATTGGGGGCGGTGACCTTTGCCGACGGGCACAAGTGGATGCCGCGTCAACCGGGACCGCCGCCCGGTGCAGCGCCGCCGGGAGCCGCGGGGCCGCCCGGAGCTCCTCCCGGACCCCCGCCGGCTCCGTGAGCCGGAAGCAATGGATGGTTGAGTGAGGATATTTTGTGGAGGTAAACATTATGC
>JALYIW010000234.1 GCA_030775625.1 Pseudomonadota bacterium
GACCAGCAATATCGGCAATGTTATCCAGCCCACCTTCCCAAAGAAATCGGCGACAATTTCGTCGATCAATACGTCTCGATTCGCCAAATCCTCGGCCGCCTGGACCCATACGGTCCTCGTACCAACCTCGCGACGAATGCTTGCACCAGATATTAGCGCGTCGCCTTTTCGAGTCTTCAGAAATTGAACGGCGCCGGCCCCGGGGTCTGCGGGAAAGATGGGGGTGTGATCGTTCAGCGTCGAGAACAGCGTATTCCCGCGGTCATCGAGAACCGCATAGGAATATCGTCCGTAGGGTTGAGAATAGAGGCCTTGAAGATCGGGAGGAAGTTCAAGAGAAATGCTCCCGTCTGCTTTTGCGGTAAGATGACGCGCCACCGAAGCAGCCTGCTCTTCCATCGCCGTATTGTGGATGTTGGTGATCGCCACATTCAGCAGCCATGAGAGAGCGAGCGACATCAGGATCGACGTGATGACCACGGCGATCACGTGCAGGAACACGATCCGTGAGATGATCGATTTAAACTGGATCACGGTTTTCCTCGGCGATGAGGTATCCGACGCCGCGTATGGTGTGAATTGCAACCCTGGCGCCCCTGTCGGAGAGCTGCTTTCGGAGGCGGTGGACGTAGACCTCGATGGCATTCGACGCGACGTCGCCCGAAAGCCCAAATATATGATCCTCGACCTGCTTCTTTGAAACAACACGTCCTTTACTGCGCATCAGAAGCTCGAGCACTGCGGTTCCCCGGGACGACAAGATTTGAGGTCGATCATCGATCAACGCCTGCCGATTTCGCAAATCGAATTCGAGGTTGGCGACACGGATCGAGCTTCCGAGTTGCTGGCCGGGCCTGCGCAATTGCGCTTCCAATCGGGCCACCAGCTCTTCCAGAGCGAACGGCTTTACCAGATAGTCATCGGCGCCGCTGCGAAGTCCGCCGACGCGATCATCGAGCCCGCCGCGCGCGGTGAGCACGAGCACGGGTATCGGGTCCTTGCGATGCCTGAGCTCTCGCAGGATCGACAATCCGTCGCCGTCGGGTAGCCCCAGATCGAGAATCAAAGCCGCGTAGGAAGTCGTCAGTAGGGCCGTCCGCGCTTCCGCAGCCGTGGGCAGCAAGTCCGTTTCGTAACCGGCTGTCCGCAGGCCCTTGGCGAGCAAGCGGGCAAGTTGCACGTTGTCTTCGACGACCAGCAATCGCATAGGCGGCTCATCCGAGGCGTATTTAGATATTTCAGGCCAGCATTGAAGCCTTTCAGTGCGTTGGACAAGTTCGAATGCACCGATGAGCTCAGAAACGTTAATGGCAGCTCGCCGCTGTATTACCGGCTGTAAGGCTGCTGTAAGGCAAGCCCTGTAATAAAGGTCTTAAGAGGAGGGGGCAGCCTCCGGCGCTAATCGCGCGCTGGCGCCAAAACCAGTTCTTCCGGGCGGATCGCTCCGCAACCCTGAGCAAGGAACTCCATTGGTGATGGCGGCTCGTAAATTGTCGCGTGGATGGCAAATTTCCATTGTCGTAGTCTGCGTTCTCGCGCTTCCTGGCGGAGCACTTCTGCTGTCAAAGGCGCCTCGCCTCGCCAAGCCGGACACAAATAGCGAATTCTCCAGCCAGTCCAGAGGCCCTATCGGGATATTCCGCCCCACAGACGCGCAGTGGGCCGCGCTGACCGTCGAACCGGTCGAATTCCACCAATTTCGGCTGGAATTCGAAACGGAGGGAAAAATTGCCGTCAATGACGACAGCTCGACGCCGATTTTTTCGCCTTACGCCGGACGGGTGATCAAACTGCTGTCGAAGCCCGGCGACTATGTCAAACGCGGCCAGCCGTTGTTCATCGTCGAAGCCACCGACACCGTTCAGGGTCTGAACGATTTCGTCGCGGCACTCAGCGCCACGAACACCGCGCACGCAAAGCTCAATCTCGCGCAAATCGTCGAGAAGCGAGCCAAAGATCTCTATGCCGGAAAAGCCGTTCCGCTTAAAGACTGGCAGCAGGCACAAGCTGATCTGGCGGCAGCTCAGAACGATATGCGCTCATCCGAGACGGCGGTTGAGGCAGTGCGCAACCGATTACATATCCTCGGCCGTAGCGACGAGGAAATAGCCGCTTTTCAAGAGAAGCGGCAAATCAAGCCAGACACGCCGATCTATTCGCCGATCGAAGGCACCGTGGTCCAACGCAAGATCGGTCCTGGTCAATATATCAACAGCGGCGCGACCGATCCGGCGTTTGTGATCGGCGATCTGTCGACGGTCTGGCTGGCCGCGTTTGTCCGCGAGACCGACGTAGCAAATGTCAGCGCCGGCCAGGATATCGCTTTTACCGTGATGGCAGCTCCCGGTCGCAGCTTTCGGGCACGCCTCAACTACGTTGCTTCGGCATTCGATCCCGCAAGCCGCCGCCTGCTCGTTCGGGCAACGATAGAAAACAGCGACGGCGTCCTGAAGCCCGAGATGTTCGCGAACGTCCGGCTATTCTCCAATGGAAATTCGCCCGATGGCGATGCACCCGCCGTTCCAAGGAGCGCCGTGATCTACGAGGGTGAGGCAGCACGGCTCTGGATTGCCCATGACGATCACTCGATTGAACTCCGGGAGATCAAGATCGGTCTGTCCGATGCGACCCTGGTGCAGGTGCTGAGCGGTGTCCTTGTCGGCGAAAAGGTCGTCACCAAGGGGACGCTTTTCATCGATCGAACCGCAAGCGACAGCTAGAGCCCGGACCCGGCAGTGCCGTTCAACATGAAGCCCATCAGCTTGGAGCAATTGGCTTATGAATTTGATCATCGGCTTTGCGTTGAGGTTCCGGGCGCTGATCGTCGTGCTGTTTGGCCTACTGCTCCTCGCAGGCACAATTGCGTTCGTTCACCTAAACATCGAATCCTATCCCGATCCGGTCCCGCCGCTGGTCGACATCATCACCCAAAGTACAGGGCAATCGGCCGAGGAGATCGAGCGCTACATCACGATCCCGATCGAAAGCGCAGTGTCTTCCGTTCCTGACCTCGCCACCATGCGGACGATTTCTTTATTCGGCCTTTCCGACGTCAAGCTGCAGTTTACCTATGACTTGACCTATGAGCA
>JALYIW010000235.1 GCA_030775625.1 Pseudomonadota bacterium
GTCGACGAAAAGCCGCTAGCCACCTTTGCCAACTCAGCCAGCGTTGCGACCTGAGCCTACTCAACATGCAAGCTACGACTGAGTTTACCTTTGAGAACACCAAGCGGATGATCCAGACAAAGGATTATCGCATCCAGATTAATGATGCCGGCAAGGGTCATCCCCTCTTGCTCATTCATGGGGGCGGGCCAGGTGCGACGGCCTGGAGCAATTTCGCCCCGAACATTGCCACGCTGGGAAAAAAATACCGCACCATTGCGGTAACCATGCCGGGCTGGGGTGAGTCCAGTCCTCAAGGCAGTGCGACGGGCCGCGACCCGGTCAAAGCCTTGAGGCAGCTGGTCGACGCCTTGGACATCGACAAGGTGGCGCTCGTCGGTAATTCGATGGGGGGCGGAGCGGCGATCGGCTTCACCGCCGAACATCCGGAGCGGGTTTCCCACTTGATCACGATGGGTGTAGGGGGTCCGGGCTTGAACATCCTTCAACAGGGCGGTCCGACGGAAGGCATCCGCATCCTCGTTGAGGCTTACAAAAATTGTACGCCCGAGAGTATGCGGCGATTGGTTAAGATCATGTGCTACGACCCGTCCATGGCCTCCGACGAGCTGGTCAAAGAGCGCACTGAGGCGGCTCTTCGCTACCCCGAGCACCTCAAAAACTTTATCGAGTTGCTGGCGACGGGACCGATGGGGGTGCCCCTGTCGACCATTCCCAAGCTGATGGCGTCGACCGTGCCGACCCTGGCTATCCACGGGCGTGATGACCGTACCGTTCATTTCGAGATGAGTCTGCGAACTCTCGCCACCATTCCGAACTCACGCATGGTGCTCATCAATCGCTGCGGGCACTGGGCGCAGCTCGAGCACGCCGCGGAGTTCAACCGTCTGGTCGATGACTTCGTCGCCAACAACTAGGAGGAACCGCAGTAAATGTCGACCACGCCCACCGGCGCTGCTTGGACTCGAGTGTGCGCAATCTCGGAGCTACCGTTGGGGGAAGCCACGACATTGAAAGTGGATCCGCCGGTCGCGGTGTTCCATGTCGAGGGTTCGTTCTACGCCATCGATGACACGTGCACGCACGAAACCTATTCATTGGCCGAAGGGTACATCCAAGGCACACAGGTGGAGTGCGCGTTGCATCTGGCGAAGTTCGATCTCAAGACCGGGGCGGCCCTGTGTTTGCCGGCGACCGTCGGCGTGCGCACCTATCCGGTGAAGACGGAGAATGAACAAATCTTCGTGGACTTGAGCACCCGTGGGTGAGCATTGACCGCTATGTGATCGTCGGTGCTTCACTGGCCGGGTTGAGCGCGGCGGAGACACTGCGCAGCAACGGCTATGAGGGGCAGCTGGTCATGGTGGGGCAGGAACATCGCCTGCCCTATGACCGTCCGCCTCTGTCCAAGCAAATCCTCAACGGTAGCTGGATGCCGGAGCGGGCCTTTCTGCGAAAGGACGCTGACTATGACAAGCTCGGTGCCGTGTGGAAGCTCGGGCAGCGGGCGGCGAGCCTCGACCTGCATGCGCGCGCCGTCATCTTGGAGGGTGGTGAGTCGATTGCCTTCGATGGCCCGGTGATCGCCACCGGCGCCACCGCGCGGCGGCTTCCCGGCGTCGCGGGCCTTGAGGGTATCCACGTCTTGCGCACCCTGGACGATGCCATCGCCATTCGAGCACAGCTCGACAACCGACCGCGCGTCTGTGTGGTGGGAGCCGGCTTCATCGGCGCGGAAGTCGCTGCCGCCTGCCGCGCTAGGGGCCTTGAGGTGACGCTCGTCGAAGCCCTGGCCGCTCCGCTGGCGCAGGTTCTGCCTCCGGAGTTGGCCTCGGCTTGTGTTCAACTGCATCGGGATCATGGGGTGGAGCTGCGATGTGGGGCGACCGTCGAGGGCTTCGAGGGCCACCGGCGTGTCGAGGCGGTTCGCCTCCCCGGGGGAGAGCGAGTGCCCGCCGATTTGGTCATCGTGGGGATCGGGGTGATTCCCGAGACCGGGTGGTTGGCGTCTTCGGGGCTAGCAATCGACAATGGGCTGGTGTGCGATGCGACACTGGCCACGGCGGTACCTGGCATTGTGGCAGCGGGGGATGTCGCGCGGTGGCCCAATCTGCTTTTCGGCGAGACCATGCGGATCGAGCATTGGACCAATGCGCTCGATCAAGGCGCCGCCGCGGCCCGCCGGCTGCTGCAAGGTGAAGCCTATACGCAGCCGTTCGCCCCCGTGCCCTACGTGTGGTCCGACCAATACGAGACGAAGATCCAAATGGTGGGGCGCATCAAGCCGGGCGACGAGGTGCGCCTGGTGCACGGCTCCTATGAACAAGGGCGATTCGTCGCCGTGACGGGGCGTGCCGGCCGGCTGGTCGGTGCGCTAGCCTTCAACGAGCCGCGCCAATTGATGGGCTGGCGACAACCCATAGCGGCTGGGACCGCATGGCCCGATGCGCTCGCGAAGGCCGCGGCTAAAAACGCGGAGAAACTACAGCCGATCAATCAATGAGCGTGATTCAGACGCAACGATCGGAGGCCGGAGCAGCCGGCCACACAACCAGCGCCATCACCAAGTCCCTTTTGACCGGGTTGATGCTGGCGCTTAGCCTCGCGTCGCTCGATCAAAATGCCATGACGACGGCGCTGCCGCGCATCACGGGGGAACTTGGCGGATTGCAGCACCTCTCGTGGGTCATCACCGGGTTTATGCTCGCGAGCACCGTGTCGACGCCGCTCTACGGCTCATTGAGCGATCTTTATGGCCGCAAACCGGCGTTTGCAGCGGCGATTTCCCTGTTCTTGCTGGGTTCGCTTCTCTGCGGAATCGCGGCAAGCATGGGACAATTGATCGTGTTTCGAATCTTGCAGGGGTTGGGTGCGGGCGGATTGCTAGTTCTGACCCTCACAGTGATCGCGGATCTCGCCGAGCCGCGTGAACGAGGTCGTTATCAGGGACTGTTCGCCGGTACTTTTGGCATCTGTGCCGTTTCAGGTCCTTTGCTTGGCGGCGTACTCACGCAGTACGCCTCATGGCGATGGATTTTCTTCATCAATTTGCCGCTGGGCGCCGCGGCATTGGCTCTCATCATCCGCGGGTTGAAAACATCGAAGCCTGTGGCGTCATCGCGGCTCGATGTTGCCGGAATCGCGCTCCTGACGATCGGTACGAGCTGTTTGCTGTGGAGCTTGAGTTCAGGAGGCAGCACCTACGCGTGGGCATCCGCGCCTATTTTGACCTCGTTGGCGGTGAGTATCGCTGCGCTCGCCTCGCTTGTAACCGTGGAGCGGCGCGCCGCGCAACCGATTCTGCCACCAGCGCTCTTTCACGACCGCGTCTTTCTTTTTGCGTCCGCCGTCCTTGCCCTGACTGGAATGGCCATGTTCGCAGTCGCCGTCTACCTTCCCTTGATGTTGCAATTGCTCAAGGGGTTGAGCCCCTCGCGATCCGGCCTCTTTATGTTGCCCATGATGGGGGGACTCATCGTCGCTTCATTCACGGCTGGCCGATTGGTCTCGCGCACCGGGCGTTACAAATTGCTGCCGATTTTGGGCCTTCTTGCCGCGTCGATTTGTGTTGCCGCGCTGGCGTGGGCGGCCCGTGCGGACCTGGGCACTCCCTCGACCATAGCCGTACTCTTCGTTCTCGGGTCGGGTCTTGGACTGGTGACGCCGGCGCTCACCATGGCCATACAAAACGCCGTACCAAACACGATAGTAGGCGCGGCCACGTCCATCGCGGGTTTCTCCCGTTCACTGGGAGCGGCGCTCGGGATTGCTATTGCCGGTGCCGTGCTCGCTCAGAGACTGACGATGCTGCCCCGCAATCTACAGAGCGCGACGAGCGGCGTCGATCGAATCTCCACCCTACCGGTAGCACAACATGACCGCCTGATCGGCGGCTATCGCGACGGATTTTTTGCCGTGTTTACATTTGCGGCGAGCATGGGGGGATTAGGATTGATTGTATGCTTGTTCTTGCCGGAACTGCCGATACCTGCCAAACGCGGTTAAATCCACCGTTTGGACACGGCTCGGGGTTTTCATCGGGAGTCACAAATGGGGAACGGCCGCGTCGAAATGCTCATCCGCGACGACGGCGATGCACAAGCCCTAAGGCATTGGGAGGCGGCGCGGCAGCTCATGGAATGCGGCCAACCAATAATGGTGTGTAAGACCGCGTTGCTGGAATTCGACTGGGTGATCCGCGGTTACTATGGCCTCCCCGTCCGCGAGATTGCCAAGACGATGAATCATCACGCTCCCCGGGTAACCTTAGGTTAGCCGCCGGGGAGCGTGCGAGTTGCTCAAACTAGAAATGGACGGCGATGCGCGCGCCGTACCGAGCTGGGTCACCGAGGAAGCCGCGGTAGACGGTGGCCCCGGTCGCCGGGTTGGTGGCCCCCATCACGGAGGCCAGGGGTTGGGCGATTGTTGTGGTGTAGTAATGCTTGTCGAAGACATTCGAGCCGAAGAGCTCAAATTCCCATCTGTTCTCGGGCGAATGGATGGCGAAGCGCAAATCGGTGGTCTGATAGGCCGGTAGTCTGGATTGCGGGCTGTCAGTGTTCGAGGTCAGGAAGCTCGAGGTGAAGCTCTCGGTGGCGTTGAAGGACGTCGTGTAGCCGCGAACCTCACCCATATCCCAGTGCAGGCCGACATTGCCGCGGAACTTCGGCGCATAGTCGAGCGGGCGACCGGTAAGG
>JALYIW010000236.1 GCA_030775625.1 Pseudomonadota bacterium
TTGCTCGACCAGAACGTTGCTCTATATCGACGTGAGGACGGAGGATGGGCCGCCCTCGCCGATCGTTGTCCGCATCGGTTCGCGAAGCTAAGCCTTGGACGCGTCCAGAACGATCGCCTGATCTGCAGATATCACGGTTTGGAGTTCAATCACGCCGGGCGATGCATTCGCGCGCCACTCTCGGAAAACCCACCGTCAGCCCGCGTTCGCGCGTATCCCGTCGTTGAGCGGGATTCCATCGTTTGGATATGGATGGGGGATCCCGAAAGAGCTCGGCCGGAACTCATTCCGGAGTTTGGATTCGTCGTCGACCCGCACCGAACGCAATGGCACGGCTACTCACACGTCAATGCCTCTTACGAATTGTCGCTCGACAATTTGATGGATTTGAGCCACGTGGAGTTCGTGCATAGTGAGTCTATCGGCATCAGTCCGGAGCGATTGAAGAAGGGCCGCTTCAGCGTCGAACGCGACAAGGATTTCGTCACCGCCAAATGGCGGATGCCGGATTTCGAATCCAGCCCCGGTGTCCCCATCGATGCCGGATTCGAAAGTGTCGGCGACATCACTTGGCGCGCCCCCGCATGCATGGTGCTGGAAGTCGGTCGACAGCCCATCGGCGCATCCAAAGATCTGACGCACCTCGATCTCGGCGCGCACTTGCTCACGCCGGAGACAGAATCCTCCACGCACTATTTTTGGGGGGCCAGCAACGCCGACAGCGCCGGAAGGCCGGCCCAAAGCTATGATCAGGTGCTGCAGAATCTCGTGAAGGCTTTTGAGTTCGAGGACAAGCCCACGCTCGAAGGTGTGCAGGAGAATCTTCGGGGCCGTGAATTCTGGGCCGAAAAGCCGCTGCTATTGGCGACTGATGCGGCGGCCGTCCATGTGCGCCGCACCCTGGCTAAGTTGATCGAACTCGAGCGGGCGTGACGGGGAAAATTTAACGACCCAAAGTCAACAGCAGCGCACCGCTCACAGTGAGGATGAGCCCACAGGCGCATCACCCCGGCCGTTCACCAGGCCATGCAACTAAATGGTTCATCGGTGAAATTAGACTACCCTTGTCGGGCCATTTTTCAAGTAAAATGCAGCCACACCATCGTAAATTGCTAGACAGATTTGCGACTTCTCGCCTGCGGTGAGGGCAGCTTATTTCGGTTGATGCCTTCGAAAGGGGCGCTCAATTTCCCCAGTAACTCAATCAACACTCGCAGGTCGCCGTCATCGAGCGGCGCCATGACTTGCGCCACGAATTTGAGATGCGGAGCGCGCGCGGCTTGAACCGTTTGACTGCCCTTGGGCGTCAATCGCACCCGGATGACGCGTCGATCAAAGGCATCCGGAAGCCGTTGTGCCATGCCGTCGCGAACCAACCGGTCGACCATCGCGGTAATGTTGCTTTTCTCCGAGAAATGCCTGTCAGCCAGCCAGCGCAACGGCACCGGCTCTCGGCCCACAAGCATGCGCAGAATGGCGTAGCGAGCGACGGAGAGGCCGTGCGAGGCGAGATATCGCTCGGCCGTTTTGACGATGATGTCAAACGCATGGTTCATGTGCACAAAGGCAAGCACCGCCAATCGTTTACCCTTCATCGGATGGAACATGGAATCAATGTCGAGCCCGCGCATTCCACTTAATTTAACCGCGGATTCATTCAACTTCGATGTCTCGATTTTCTTACGTGCACCGCTTCTCATTAGATATACCGGAATTCCCATTTAACAAAAACCAGGCGCCAATATGCACACAATGTCTCCAGTTGGTAAAGCCATCCTTGCAAGCCACCGACACGGCGCTGGGCGGCCTTCGAGTCATAGATTTTGGTCATTACATCGCCGGCCCGCTTGCCGCGTTGATGATGGCCGATCAAGGCGCGGAGGTCGTTCGCATCGATCCGCCGTCGGGACCGCGGTGGAATGATCCGGCAAATGCGGTGCTCCAAAGAGGTAAGAAGAGCATCGCGCTGAATTTGAAGGAGGTGGAGGATCTGGAAATCGCGCGCCGCTTGGTGGCCAGCGCCGATGTCCTGATCGAGAATTTTCGCCCGGGCGTGATGGATCGGCTGGGCCTGGGATACGGCACGTGTGAGCGACTTAATCCGCGGTTGGTCTACTGCTCTATCCCTGGGTTCGCGCGGGACGATTCTCGCGCGCAATTGCAGGGGGAGCATTTACCATCCGCCAAGATCGGCCAGCTCGATAGCCTTGCGCACGCTCACCGCGTGACGCTTCCGAATTCACTCGGTTCAGTCGTCCGTGGCTCAGTCGGCCGGTTTAGCCGGCGGAAAAAGCAATTTGTAGCTGCGGAGTTCCTCTTGAAAGGCGTTGCAGCGCGCAAGCGATTCACGCAATTGCGCTCGCGGCAACGAGTAATTGAAGGCGGCGGACCAGCGCTGCACGCGGCTCAAGGCACTTATGAGCGATTCGGCAATGCGGTTGTGGCTCAGTGCCTTCAAAGGCAGCAGGTAGTCTTCCCGATAGACCGTTGGAATAATGATTCGGCTCAAAGCGCGCGCGCTCAACATGCAATTCATGGCGAGCCGCGCAGTGCGGCAGTTGCCGGCGCTGAACGGGTGAACTTCGGCCACCACGAACATGATCATGATGGCTTGGGCGAGGGGGTGGGGCAGGGCGCGTATGCGTTCGAATCCTTCCCGCAAGCTCCCGACGACAAGTTCCGGTACGACGAAGTAAGGCAATTCCCAACTTCGCAGCCAACGGATTCCATCGAATTGTCCCCTTGAGCCAAATGGCCTTCCATACGAGGCCATTATACCATCCATAAGTCCGGAACCATTACTCGGGGATCGCGCAGCGCCGGACCGATCGAGTGGTGCTGGTGGGGCGAATGCGATGAGATGCGCCCCCGCGTTCGGTCGAGGATCGCGCGTCGAATCCTGCTTCGGCCACGCCGAGGGCAAAGCGGCCGACGTAGAACTGAGCCGGCGTGCGAACGAAAACCATGGCCATGGCCACGAGTCCCCAGGTCACCATGATGCGGGCCAGCCATAGGCGCGCGCCGAATCGTAAGAGGAGAAGATTCGAGGGCAACACAGGCGGCGTAGCTCAGGAAGAATAGACCGGCGCCGAATCCGTAAACTGTGGCGCTGAAGTTCAAGTCGCGATTCATCTGCAGCGACGCAAAGCTGGTGCGCTCAATAAAAGGCCCGACGCGCTAAGGACGACGCGTCGGGCCGCAGTTGCAAAAAAACTTACTTCAGGCGGCGGGGCTGCCTTCCACTTGGATCTGCAGCTTCACTTCCTGCTTGAAGCCCATTTCGCGGCCGATGCTGACGCCAAAATCGCTTCGATCGAACGTGGCCGACGCATCGGCGCCGCACACTTGTCTCTTGGACATGGGATTTGTTTTGCAGAGAAAGGAGTTGATCGACAGAGTAACCGGCTTGGTGACGCCATGCATGGTGAGCGTCCCCTGGGCTTCGGTCGGCGCGGCGCCGTTGAACTTGGTGAACTTGCCGCTATAGGTGGCAGTGGGGAATTTCGCCACGTCGAAAACTTCCGACCCTTTGACGTGTTCGTCCAATCTTGACACGCCGAAACTCACTGAACTCATGTCGATCGTTACTTCGATTGAACCGGCTTTCGCGTCTTGATCGTAAACGACTTTGCCGGACGTGGTGGTGAACTTGCCTCGCCATACCGACAAACCACCCATGTGGTCGGCTTCGAAACTGGGGAAAGTATGGGAAGGATCGAGAACATACGTAACCGGCGCTGCGAAGGCGCTGGCGCCGACGAGTGCGGCCAGTGACGCAAAAACAATACGGTTCATTGAAGGCTCCTTGAGGACTCTACGGGTATAATTCGCGGGCA
>JALYIW010000237.1 GCA_030775625.1 Pseudomonadota bacterium
TTTTATTGCAGGTCATTGCCGAACAGGAGCATCTTGCCGAACCCATTCTGACCCAGGAATTCATGGTCAATGTGATCCGCGCCTATGGCACCGGCGTGCAGGGCCTCATCAGCGGTCACTTGGAACAAAACCTGAAACAGATCCTGAATCAGCAGCAGGTGCGGGAGCGGGTTAAACCGATGGGTGCGAGTGAAGCCCCGCGAATCCCCTTGTCAGCGGCCCGTTCGCGCGACGGCGACAAGGATCGCGACGAGCATCTCGACCCCAAGTGAAGGGCGGTTCCGAATGGAGGGCGGCGCGGCGATCGCCATAACGCGGCGCAGAGTCTTGACCCTGGGGTTGCCTTAAACGCGCATCACCCAGGGTCATCGCCAATACCGGCGGCCGCCCGAGAACCATGTCGCCGACGAATCTTTCGCTGTGAACGCTATCCGTTAAGCTGCGTCGACATTGCGCATCGACAAACGCACCCTGCCCTGCCGATCCACCTCGAGCACCTTGACCCGAACCACATCGCCCTCTTTGAGCTTGTCGCCGACGCGCTCCACGCGCTCTTCGGAGATCTGCGAAATGTGCACCAGACCGTCTCGGCCCGGCAGGATGGTCACGAAGGCACCGAAGTCCATCAAACGCGCGACCTTGCCCTCATAGATACGGCCCACTTCGATATCGGCCGTAATCAATTCGATGCGGCGCTGAGCTTCACGCCCTGCCGCGCCTTGAACCGATGCGATCTTCACGGTGCCGTCGTTCTCGATGTCGATCGACGTGCCCGTCTCCTCGGTGATCTGGCGAATCACGGCACCGCCCTTGCCAATCACTTCACGGATTTTCTCCGGGTCGATTTTCATGGTGATGATGGTGGGCGCCCACTCCGACATATTCTCGCGCGGCTTGGACAGAACCTTGTTCATTTCATCCAAAATGTGCAATCGGCCGTCGCGCGCCTGATCCAACGCCACTTTCATGATCTCGCGAGTAATGCTCGTGATCTTGATATCCATCTGCAACGCCGTGATGCCGTCTTTGGTGCCGGCCACTTTGAAATCCATGTCGCCGAGGTGATCCTCGTCGCCCAGAATGTCGGTCAGCACTTGGAAGCGTGAGCCCTCCTTGACCAGGCCCATCGCCACACCGGCCACCGGTGCCTTGATGGGCACTCCCGCATCCATCAGCGCAAGGCTGGTGCCGCAGACCGAAGCCATGGAACTGGAGCCGTTCGACTCGAAGATCTCCGACACCACGCGAATGACGTAGGGAAATTTCTCGATACCCGGCATGACTGCCTTGACACCGCGCTTGGCCAGATTGCCGTGACCGATCTCGCGGCGCTTCGGCGAACCCATCATGCCGGTCTCGCCGACGCTGAATGGCGGGAAATTGTAATGCAGCATGAACGGCTCTTTACGCTCGCCCGTGAGACCGTCGATGACTTGAGCGTCACGGCCAGTGCCCAACGTGGTTACCACCAATGCCTGAGTCTCGCCGCGGGTGAATAAAGCCGAGCCGTGGGTTCTCGGCAAGACACCCGTGCGGATGTTGATGCCGCGCACGGTCTTGGTGTCACGGCCATCGATGCGCGGTTGGCCGGCAAGAATCTTCTCGCGAACCAGCCGGTATTCGAGGTTGGAGAATTCGGCGCCGACTTGCTCCGCGGTAAATTTTGCGGGCGCGCCCGCGGACTCAGCTTTGGTCAAAGCCTCGGTCGCAGCCGCTTTGATCTCCTTGATCTTCGCGTATCGCTGCTGCTTCTCGGTAATCAGATAAGCAGAGGTGACGGCGGCTTCGGCGAAGGCGCCGACCGCGGCCTGCAATTCCTTGTTCGGTTCGGGAGTGACCCAGGCCCATTTCGCCTTGCCCGCTTCCGCCACGAGTTCGTTGATCGCCTTGATAGCCACCTGCATCTGTTCGTGGCCGAATGTGACTGCGCCCAACATGACTTCTTCGTTGAGGCCGTCGGCCTCGGATTCCACCATCAGCACCCCCTCGGCGGTGCCGGCCACCACGAGATCGAGCTTCGATTCAGTCAATTGCTTGGTGGTCGGATTCAGAATGTACTTGCCGTCGATATAGCCGACGCGCGCGGCGCCGATCGGCCCCATGAACGGCATGCCGGAAATCGCCAAGGCGGCGGACGCCCCGAGCAGCGAAGCAATATCCGGATCCACTTCGGCGTTGACCGAGATCACGGAGGCGACGACCTGAACGTCGTTGATGAATCCCTCCGGAAAGAGCGGTCGGATCGGCCGGTCGATGAGACGCGACGTCAGAGTTTCTTTTTCCGTGGGGCGCCCTTCGCGCTTGAAAAAGCCGCCGGGTATGCGGCCGGCTGCGTAAGTCTTTTCTTGGTAGTTCACGGTGAGCGGGAAGAAATCACGCCCCGGTGTTGCCTTTTTCAGCCCCACCGCGGTCACGAGCACCACAGTTTCACTCATGGTGACGAGCACCGCGCCGTCGGCTTGACGCGCGAGTTCGCCCGTCTCAATGGTTACGGTGTGATCACCATACTTAAAACTTTTTTTAGTAGCGCTCACTAGAGCCCCTTTTGCGTAATCGGAAATGTATGGACGAAGACCGAATGCTGGGTAGCACACGGCCCGCGGCAGCGCCTGTTAGCGGCGTAATCCCAAGCGTTCGACCAGTTGCGTGTATTTGTCCGGCGTTTTGCTCTTCAGATAGTCGAGCAGCTTGCGGCGCTGGTTGACCATCTTCAGTAATCCGCGACGCGATGCATGGTCGGCTTTGTGCGTAGTGAAATGCTGGCTCAAGCCGTTGATGCGCTCGGACAACAAGGCAATTTGAACTTCGGGCGAGCCGGTGTCTTGCGCGCTGCGCTGAAACTTACCGACGACATCCGTTTTTTCTTCGCGAGTGAGTGGCATTAATCAAACCTCAATCAATAACTTAGACCCTTTAAGAAGGCGCGCATTGTACGCGTCGCGGCACTCGCCCTCAAGCCGGATTCGCCGCAGCTCAGCTAACCGACGAAATAAGTCGCAGCGGCACCAGGCGGCCCATGGCCTCGATCTGTCCCAAACCGAGAAAACCCAGCCCTTCCGCATAGATACGCACTATTCCAGGCGCGGCATCTGCCGGCGGATGGGCTGCAACGGCTACCGCCTGTCCCTGCCGCAACGCGCCGACCCCGCCCGCGGGCAGGTCCAACCGCCGACATTGCGTCAGCGCGGCATCTACCGGCAGCAGCACATCCAGCCGCTGCGCCGGAGTCATGGCTGCCAAAGCCTCGATGGTCCATTG
>JALYIW010000238.1 GCA_030775625.1 Pseudomonadota bacterium
CACCGAGGTCGGCACCGACACCAAGCCCGCCTTCCAGCACGCGACGTTCGCGAAGGCCGTAACCGGGTGCTGCCCGAGGAGCAACATGACTCGATCGCCTAGCTCCAAACCTAAAGCGCAAAAGACGTTCGACAGCTGATTGGCGTAGCGCTGCATCTCGCGGAACGTATAGTTGCGCACCGAGCCGTTCGGCTGCTGGTGAATGAGCGCAGTCGTTCCCGGGTTGCGTGCATGCCGGTCGCAGACATCCCAGGCAATATTGTATTTCGCCGGCAACGCCCAGCGAAAAGAATCATACACCTTAGCGTATGTTGCGGCTTTGGTAACCAGCATGACCAGCAACTTCCTTTCGATTAATGTGTTCTTCAGCAGCGCTACGGCACGCCGCCGACTAAAGTCAAAGGCGTGAATTTCGGCGTTCGGGCGTGCGCTCCCAGCGTCCGCCCCGAAAATAGGTGATTTAATTAAAATGCTTGACTTAAAATGATCGTGCATTGCTCAAAAGTCAAGTTTGTCGGCATCGAAAGCCATTCGATGGCTAACCGGGGGAATTCGCATGAAAGGTGCCATGGGTAAGCAAACTGCCTCCGGACCGTTGCAGGGACTCAAGGTGATCGAAATGGCGGGAATCGGCCCCTCGCCGATGGCGGCTATGCTGCTCGCCGATATGGGCGCCGAAGTGGTTCGCATCGTGCGTCCCGAGAGGGACGCGGATGACGCGCGAGATTCGGTGTTGCGGGGCCGGCGCAATGTGCAGCTCGATTTGAAGACGGCGGTCGACGTCGCGGCGCTGTTGGCGCTCATAGAACGGGCCGACGTCTTGATCGAAGGTTTTCGGCCCGGTGTAATGGAGCGGCTGGGTGTGGGTCCGGATATAGCTCTTGAACGAAATTCACGCTTGATCTATGGCCGCATCACCGGCTGGGGCCAATCGGGGCCACTGGCCCGGACGGCAGGCCACGATATCAATTACATCGCCCTCACAGGTGCCCTGGCCTGCATCGGCGCGCAGAACGGCGGCCCGGTGCCGCCGTTGAACTTGGTGGGCGACTACGGTGGCGGCGCGCTTTACCTTCTCGTTGGGATCCTTGCGGCACTGTTCGAAGTCGGCCGCTCCGGCAATGGACAAGTGGTCGACAGCGCGATGGTCGACGGCGCCGCCTCACTGATGTCGGCCATCTATGCCTGGCGATCCATGGGTATGTGGGGGGACGGCCGAGGCAACAATCTATTGGATGGCGGCGCGCCGTTCTACGGCACCTATCAATGCTCCGATGGCGGATTCATCGCCGTCGGATCCATGGAACAGAAATTTTTTGACGCAATGCTCCGCATCATGGGCCTCGCAGACTCAGATTTTGCAGACCGTGACAACCCCGCCAGCTGGCCGCGTCTGCGCGAACGACTGCAGGAGACATTCAGGCGCAAGACGCGTGCGGAATGGTCTTCGCTATTGGAGTTTACAGATGCGTGTTGCGCGCCCGTCTTGACCATGAGCGAGGCGCCGCATCATGCGCATCTCGCCGCGAGAAAAACCTTCGTCCACTGGAACGGCCAACTGGTTCCTGCCCCCGCGCCGCGCTTCTCTCGAACGCCGAGCCAAATAGACCAGGACTCAAATTCGAAATTACAGGATGCATCGACCATCATTCACGAATGGAGCGCCACCTAGCCCGTGCGCCACTCATACCCAAGGCGCTGAACAACCCGCGCCGCCGCGATCGTCGCGCCGTTGCGGCGTCGCGGCGTCGCGGCGCATGCTGACGAGTTCCTCGCGATGATCGGTCATGCCATCATCGCACCACACCCGCCACTTTGGTCAATATGACTGCACTGTCGGCGCGCAGGGCATCGAAGTAGTCCGCGAAGCGACGCGGCTCTTCTGCCGCATAGGATCTTAGATTGTTGGCCCAGCGAAACCCGATCGGTTGATACCAGAGTTCGACGTCGAGTTCGAACGGTCCTTTAAACCGACCTACGTCGATCGAGTAACGCAATCGATGGCCTCGATCCGTAAAGTCGGGATCTGCCAGCGCGCCGCCGTGAACGGCGACATCCGGCGCCGCTGTCTGCTTGACGAATCCGCGTGGCAAGAGACGATTGTCTTTCAGGTAATCGACTGCCGTCAGCAACCCAGTCGTCACCCGGCCCGTACCGTCACCCAGTATAGCTTCGTAGATTTGAACCTGATCGCTGCTGCGAATCTCGGTGTAGTGGGGCTCAAAGCGGGCTGGATCCTCATCATTGTCATTGCCGACGATCGAGCCATCGGCGTTCAATGCTCCCGATTCAAATATGGTACCCCCCTCTCGATCACGAATGACCACGTGTAACCAAGCGCGACGGGAAGGGTAGGCCGTGGGCAATTTGTGGCCGCCTAAGTTTCCGACGCTCACTTCGGCCTCGAGTCGCCCGTTTCTAATCCCGCTGCTTGGAATCGAGAGCGTCGCCGACTCGCTTTTTAAATAGCGAATGGTCCTGTCGGCCGCTGCGGAAAGATCTTGCGGCTGGGCCGAGGCACCCAGTGTGTCGTGGTAGCGGCTGAGCACGCGCTGGATTAGAAAATTCGCGCCCACGAACTGATGACGCATGGCCGTCGGCCGATTCGCCCCGAGTATTCTCGTGATGGGGACTTCTTCTTGCACCGCAGGCATGTGACAGGATTGGCAGGTCCGCTCATTGCGAAAGTCACTGTGCAGCCATTCCTGATAAGGTCTTTGCTCGGGAAGGGATCCCAACAAATCGCCTCTGGTATTTCGCGCCTCGGTGGTTAGGGTGTGGCAGCTCGCACATAGCTCGGCCGACCGGATTTGATCACCCTTCTGCGGCTGGAATCCGCCGGTGGATGTGCGCATGACGCGCTGCAATCCGGAGGCAATATCGAATGGACCGTATTCGGCATGTGAGCCATCTAGCGAGGGCGGATCAATCGCGAAATTTCCGTTAAAGCTCGCCGACTTCCCGAGATTCTTCGCAGCCACTTGATGACAAACCGAGCACGAGACGCCATCGGCAGAACCGTCGCCCACTGCCACCCCAAACGGAAGATGCGCAAACACCTCGGTTAGTTGGCCGCGATCCTTCGCGCGAATGTGGGTAATCGGCATGTGACAGGCCGAACACTCGTCCTCGATCGCTCCGCGTGATTCCGGGTGGTCCATCGTTTCGCGGCGCACACTCGCCTGCCAGTAGGGATCGCGCGAAGAGTTGGCCATCATGCTGGTACTCCAGTCGATTCCAATCGAGAAATCCTCGCCTCGCGTGGTTCGCATCCCGTTGTGACATGCGACGCAACGATCGGATGTCTGGAACTGCGCTGCGCTCGTTTCGCGAGACTCAGTGCCGTTGCCGAGCCCAGGCGTCGCGGCGCAAATCAGCAATCCGCAAAGGAACCAGCGGGAAATCGGTATGGGAGATTTCACTACCATCCTTCGAACAACCCACCGTCGAACCAGTCCCACAGAAAATACGCGATCAGCTGCGTCGGACGTCCGTAGGTATCATTCACCGGTATGCGGCAGCCGATCGCTGCCCGCACATGTTGGCGTCGGTTCAGCGTCACTTGAAATTCCGGCAGCACGTCCCAGTCGGTGGTTGCTCGGGGCGTGAGGTCGCGATTGGCCAATACCTCGAGCATCGGTGACCAAGAACGTCCAAACTCTCCAGCCTGGTTGACGGTCGTGCCGACAGCGGACCGAAAATAATCGGAGCGCGGCCCTCGGTCCTCATGCCGCGGCAGATTCACGCCGGCTTGCAATTGAACGAATGCCTGGTGCGGTAAAAGTCGATCATAGGCGACGAAGAGTCCCAGACTGGGTTCCCCCGCACCCAACCCCCGTCGCTGGTCCCCGGTTGCCAGCACCACCTCTCCTTGCATGCTCAGTATGGATCCCGTGCTTTCGTATTGCGGACCGCCCGCATTGTCGTTCAAGCGCGAGAACAGCACGTGCTTGTCGCCAACTGCAACATCGCCGATTCCCGCCGTCATCCCGCCGCCTTGCCTGCGAATCCGGCTAAAGGGGATTGCCACCTCCAATTGATCCCGCTTCCCCAGCACGCGCTCATAATCGATCTCGTTGTCGAACCCCGGTGATCCCTTCAAATTGGCCGTCGTGGTCAAAATGGTTTCACTTTCCGGAAAGGCCTTTTCCGTGGCTAGCGCGCGCGGCACGTTTAATTCGCCTACCGGCCAATCGCTTTCCTTGCAGAGGGACCGCAGATAAGTGACTACATCGTCAATTTCTGTAGCGGTCAACACGCCGCTGAACGAGGGCATAATTTGCGAAAAGCCACGCGCTGGGCCGCCACCGGTGATGGCCGCCGTATAGTCCTTCGCAAACTCCGGCATCGACTCGTCGCACTTGTTGAAATGCGGAAAAGTGGCGGGTCGCTCGAAGCCCGCGGATGACTGCGCAGCCCCCTCGCCGTTGGCGCCATGACAAGCGGCGCAAGCGGCTTGGTAGATCTGCTTACCGCCGTGCAGGCCGAGCAGTTGCGGAAGATTGTCGCTGCGTGCAAGCCGCAATATGGCGAGAGACAGGACTAGCAACAGAGCGCCCGATAACAGCGTGCGGGGTGGCGCACGAATTTTTGCTGTGTTTCGAAGACCTGTGAAAAGTTCTTTTTCCATTGCGCTTGCCGATGCTTCGCAAAGCAAAATAACAAATTGCACTCGAGCGGACAACACGAGGCACCGCGCGCTACCGCCAATACCGCTATACTTTGCCCATTAAAGTAAAACTTGGTGCGGCCGACCTCGGCGTCGGCTGCACTTTAACCTGGAGGAACGTATCGTTGGACCGGATTGCATCGCTACATTTGCCGAATTCGGCCCGACCCCTGCCGCGAGCGCTTCTCTTAGCGTTGAGTATCGCCTTGTGGATTTCACCTTCTGGTTTGTGCGCCGCTGAATCCTTCAGCGTCGCGGCCGCATTGCAAGACGCAAAACTGTACTTCACCGCCCCGCTGCGCTGGGACGAAGAAAACTGGCTGTACTTCGGCGGCACTCTGGTAGCAATCGGTGCGGCTCACCGGTTCGATCGCGAAGTTCGCGAGCATTTCGCCACAGGGACGCATGCCGCTTTGAACGGCGGCGCCGACAAAAACAGTTTGCGTGACGCGATGCCCGCGGCGGCCATCATTTTCGGCACGGGATTGACCGCGGCGTTCCTCCGCGACTCCGACGGTTATCGGGAGACTTGGGCACTGATTGAAGCAGGCGTACTCAGTTCCATTACAGCTCAGCTATTGGGATATGCGGGGGGACGGGAGCGCCCCGACGCGACCACATCCCCGAATGAATGGCGGCACGGGGGCGATTCGTTTCCTTCTTCACATACTACCGCTGCATTCGCTATTGGCACGGTCTTCGCGGAATCAGGCAATGACGAGTATCGTTGGGTTCGAAGAATCATCGGCTACGGCGTGGCAGGCGGCACAGCCTATGTGCGCGTTCGCGATAACGTCCATTGGCTGTCGGACACGGTCGCCGGGACCGCACTCGGCATAGCGACCGCGCATTTTGTGCTCAATAGACGAGATGCGAACGCGGCCGAGTCGCTGCGGTTCCAACCTGTGCGGGACGGTTGGATGGTCTCTTACACCAAGCAATTCTAGGAATGAGCCCATGCCTTCGTCATTCGCGTACAGTCGAACACCCCTTTAAGGTTTCGCGTGCTACCCCGGCGCTCGCCGCAGTGCGCGCCGGCTCTCTGCGACCTGCCATATCAGCAAGATTGGCACCCCGATAGCAATGTCCCGCGCTCTTTTCAAGAGCGAGACGCCAAATCCGACCTCGGAGCCGACGGCCAGCAGCGGAGCAAGCAGCGCGTACGCACCCTCCTGGACGCCAAGCGCGTTCGGTACGAAAAATGCGGCGCTGCGCGCTGCGCAAACCAGACTTTCGATCCCTATCACGGCATCGAGCTCGACGCGCAATCCCATCAAGCGGAACGCGATCCAGACGCCGACGGCGCTCGCGATCCATCCGAAAAAATGCAACGCCAGGGACACCGCGACGCGCGCCCGAGATTGATAAATCGCATCGAGTGCCGCCGTAACCCCCGCCGCCGTGAGGCCAGCGGACGGAAAGAATCGTTCGGTGATCGCGACAGCAATCTTCTGACGGTAGCGCTGCGCCGCGATGATGGCTCCGGCGGCGATCGAAGCCAATATAAATTCGATCACAAGAACCTTCGTCAACGAGGCCGTGATCGAAGTGTGCGCGATGCGTGCAGCGAAGATCCCAATTCCGAGGGCAATGTAGCCGACCTGTGCCAGCAACTCGGTAGTCACGTCCACGATCGTGGAGGCAAACACCAAGGATGACGGTATCCCGTGCGCTATTGCGGCACGCGCCCCGAATACGAGCCCCCCGACAGATGAGAATGGCAGTAGCTCGGTGGCCGAATCCCTGACCATCCGCGCCCACACAAAAATGAGTATTCCCTTGAAGGTCGGGCTGGGCAGCAACACTCCGCACGCCGCTCCGAGAACAAAGAATAGGCCCACCGCATACCAACATAGGACCGCAAAGCCGCTCCATCCTACTGCGAGGGCCACCGAGATTATCGACCCGAAACCGATAGTCCAGCCCAGGTAGAGGGCCAGCGAAAATCCCAAGCCCAAGATAAGGACCACGCGAAGTTTCACGCAGCCCTCACTAATACGCGCAGAGCGACTCCGACTGAGCACTGCGAAAATCGCCGAATCCCCCGCACACGATCGATGAGTCGCGGCACGCCGCAATTACATCGTCCGACATCAGCGCATCCATCTCTTCGCGATACCAGTATCCAGATGCAGAACCAACGAAGGGACCCGTGGCAGGATGCAAATAAATCTCGGTGAGGCCGGACGGTGTGTTGCGAACCAAACCTGCCAGGCGTTCTTTGGTCATTTTACCGGACCAGCGAAGACCAAAGACACGATCGGGTGTGAGCAGCCCCGCCATCATAAAGCGCCTCCGCAACAGCAGCACAAGCGGGGCCGCGAGCGACATGGCCGTCCGCGCTGTCTGCGGCTCTATTTGTCGCAGCACGCGCAATGGCTCCAGCGGCACCCGGGCCGCTCGTAGACCATGGCGAAGCCCGATCGCCACTAACATTCGGCCAATTGCCGGATGAATATGAAAATGCTTGTGCGCGTTGCAATGATCCAGGATCAGTCCGGTAGCGCGAAACGCCGCGAACTGCGCCGATATTTCCGCGGCAAGTTGCTGTCGTGCAGTCCTGCTGAAACAAATAGCGGTTCCGAGCGCCGCCATATCTGATCGAAACATACCGCTGCCATCGACGAGATGGCTGACCGCCGCTGCAGGAAGCAACGGCCGCCCTTCCACCAGAACGAGATGTAGGCCCACCCGCAAGGAAGGCATGCGCCGCGCACGCGCGATCGCGTCCTGCGCCGCTGGCGCCGACATCATGAGGCTCGCCGCCGTTAGCACACCGCGGCAATGCGCCGCCTCTACGGCTTCGTTGACTTCGAGGGCTGCGCCAAAATCATCGGCCGTTATGACTAACCGCCTCAAGCGGTGTCCCGTCGCGTCCGAAGAAAGTGGAAGAATTCCACACCCTCGCGCAAACGGCGCTTCATCATTTCCGGACTTGCGATCATTTCCGCTAAAATCGACGCGATTTTCGACGGGCGAAAATAGAATTTCTTGTAGAAATCTTCGACAGAATCGAAAATTTCGCCGTGACTGAGATGCGGATAGTTCAACGGTGCGATCTGCGTCCCCTCCTGGGTGAGAAGATCGATCTCCTCGTTAAAGAGCCAGCCGTTTTCCTTCGCTTGCTTATACAGATAAGTACCCGGATAGGGAGCCGCCAGCGAAATCTGAATCGTATGCGGATTGATTTCCTTGGCGAATTCCAATGTCTGTTGGATCGTTTCCCGCGTTTCTCCGGGCAATCCCAATATGAAAGTGCCGTGTACGACGATGCCAAGCTCGTGGCAATCCTTGGTGAAGCGACGGGCGAA
Source organism: Pseudomonadota bacterium (assembly GCA_030775625.1). Taxonomy (GTDB): domain Bacteria; phylum Pseudomonadota; class Gammaproteobacteria; order Steroidobacterales; family Steroidobacteraceae; genus Bog-1198. Next base: position 7,981 of record JALYIW010000238.1, read on the forward strand.
TTCCACCCGCATTCCCTTTTTGATGTTGATCAATATTTGTTGATTGCCGGATTCATAGCCTACCAGCAGAAGTCGCAGGCCATTTTCCTTCATCACTTCGAGCGTCTTACGCGGAACATTGGCCTTTGCGTTGCACGACCAGGTTACGCCCAGCTTGCCCAGCTCCCGGGCCAAGGCTTCGACGCGCGGCAGGTTATCGGTCAACGTATCATCGTCAAAAAAGAATTCTTTGACATTCGGAAACGCGTTCTTAGCCCATTTCATCTCGGCAACCACGTCTTCCACCGAGCGCACGCGATAACGATGCCCTCCCACCGTCTGAGGCCAAAGACAGAACGTACAGCGCGACTTACAACCGCGTCCCGTATAAAAGGAAATATACGGATGCTTAAGGTAGCCGCCAAAATAGTTTTCAATGGTCAAATCACGCTTGTACACAGGCGTGACCCAGGGCAACGCATCCATATCCTCGAGAACTTCGCGATTCTCGTTATGTACGATTACGCCTTCTCGGTTTCGGTATGAAAGCCCTTTGATCCGGCTCCAATCCGTGCCGTCCGCGACCTCCTTGATCGTAAAATCGAACTCGTTGCGAGCGACGAAATCGACGGCATGTCCCGCGATGAGGCTTTTTTCGGGCTCGACCGCTACTTTGGCGCCGATAAATCCGATTTTAATCGACGGATTGAGAGCTTTGATCATCTCGGCGGTCTTGACGTCCGACTTGAAGGACGGAGTCGATGTATGCATCACTACCAAGTCACGCTGGGTGAACTCGGATGCAATATCATCAAAGCTCAAGCGATGCGGCGGCGCGTCGATCAATTTCGAACCCTCCACCAGGGCGGCCGGCTGCGCAAGCCAGGTCGGATACCAAAAAGAGCGTACTTCGCGTTTCATTTGATAGCGGGCACCCGCGCCACCGTCGAATCCGTCAAACGACGGGGGATGCAAAAACAATGTTCTCATGAAGTAATTCTCGCTACTAACTTCGCGGACCCGTCACGAGTGACCTGAAAGCAATCGTCCCGCCACTGTACGCGCCGCGTGGTAAAGCTCCAGCACCAAAGCGCCAAGCTCAGAGTATCTCTGAACGGCACACACAGCCACTCTACCGCGGACGCGCCGGCTTGGCGCGTGCGCAGATGAAGTAAAATACGCGCAACCGCGGTTATCATGAACATGTCGATGGCGCCTCGAGCGCCGCGCGAAAGCCATATCGAGACGAGCGCGACCGGAATCGTGAACGTAATGCAGAGGAAGCCGTACGCGAACGGCCGCACGGCGCGAATCGTGCGCAGCCATCGAAGTTCGTGTCCAATGAGTTCTCCTAGACTTCGCTCGGCAACCGCGATGTCGACTATTGTGCTGGAAAGCACGGTGCGCAGCCCCAGGCGGCGCGTCAATTCTCCCAAACGATAGTCATCTGCCAGTTGATTGACGATCGACATGAAGCCGCCGATGCTGGAAAGCACCTCGCGTCTCATTGCGATGCTGGCGCCGAAGGCGAAAGAGCGCGAGCCGCCCATGGCGGCGACGCGCACCGATGGCGTAAACCAATCGTTGATGAATAGAGATTCAAAAGTTGACCACAACCCGCGGCGTGCCACGCCCCGATAAGCGCAGGTGACGATGCCGACGTCCGATTCCAGCAGGGGAGGAACGACTTCGGCGAGGTAATCAGCCTTGACCTGCACATCGCTGTCGGCCAACACCAGATACTCATGGCTCGCGTGCGGAACCATATTGATGAGATTGCTTACCTTGCGGCTGCTGCCGTGTTGCCTCGGATCGATAATGACCTTTACATCACGTTGAGGAAACTCTGCCCGCACCCGCTTCGCGATCTCCACCACGGGATCGTTTGGATCGGCCACGCCAAAAATCACTTGAAACGTCGGGTAATCCTGCTCGCAAAAGGACCGCAGGCATTCATATGTTTGCGCCTCGACGCCGCACAGGGGCTTTAAAACCGAAACGGCTGGCGTGCCGCGGCGGACCAGATGAAAGGATCGAAGCTGCGCCGAGACGGCGACCCAGGCGATTACGCCATAGCTCATGGCGGCACCCGCCAACAGATATCCGCACCAGATTAATGGACTGCTGGCGATGAGGTATGCTCCTTCACATTTGTAGATGGCGAAGTCGGTGATCCGCTGAATTTTTTGGCCGGATTAGTGGGGCGTTGCCGCGTCGCAGCCAATCGGTCAACATTAATACGCTTTGCCGCACAAAGCAAAGGGCCGGGAATTGAGTTGAGGGAACTGGCTGCCGGTTTCGCGGCTATTGTGCGCTGCACACACGGAAAAATGGGTGTCTTAAAATGGTCACTTGCACAAGCCGGCCCCCGGCCGTATGTTCCGCAATAGTCGTGTCTGCCAAAATAGGAGCCGCCACCATGAGTGAACCCTGGCTAAAGTTTACGGTGATTTGCCCTGAGTGTCGGAACGAAGAAGCCGCTGCACTCCCTCTGGCGGTTGTCGCCGATGCCTTGGTGTCCAACCGCCCTATTAAGCTACATACAAGCTGTCACGACATTTCTTGGACGGCATCTGAAGATGAAATTGCCCGGTTACGCCGTGTTCTTGCCGCGATGAACTCCGAAACTGCGAAATCGCCAGGCGCCTTGTCGGCGATTGTGCAAAACACTGGCATACGCAGAACCAAGCCCTCATCACAGTTGACGGCCCCACGCTAGCCGAACTTCGCGGATTCGACCCTGATTTGTGCCGCGCCGAAGGCGCTGCCTTTCCCCCAAGTTATTGATTTTCCTTCTCTGCGGGGGCCGACGTTTCTGCGCAAACGTCTGTAGTGCCGACCTACTCGCTGGTCAACTGCGCCGGCATGCGGATAATGAGCCATGACCGCATCGCCAAGGAACGCTTTATGCGTCGCCGCAAACTCAAGGGTTTGTGGGCCGACTTGCGCAACTCCCGCATATGCGGCTATCGCGCTGGCCATCCGCCCCCATCTTCCACCAAGAGCCGCATCGTATCGAGGCGCACGTGTACGTCGCTTTCCTCTCGTGTCTGTACGTCACGCTCGGCCGACAACTCAAAGCCTCGCACCGGTCTCACCGCGCGTAGTGCAATTGAGAAATTTGCCGCCGTGCAGATGGTCGACGTGCGCACCCCGACCGCTGATGCACGTGAACTGCTGCTGACTCGATACGCCCAGCCCGACCTGGAACTCGAGCTTCTACTCAAGCGCTTTTTCACCCAAGGAGCGGCCACAACTCGTGGTGGAGCAACTTCGCAAATTCCCGACCGCAATGTCGGGTGGAGGATCGATTATTTTCTGGTTTCGGCAGGCCTGCGCAAATTGGTCACCGCCGCGGACATCCACTCTGAGATAATGGGCAGAGATCATTGTCCCGTCAGCATCACGCTGTCGTGATATACGATCTTGCGGGCAATACGTTGTAGACTTTCCCCTGGGGAAGCGCGTATTCAGTCTCTAGAAAGCGACCAGGTACAAACGGACAACCTTGAGGACGTCAATGAATAGGCTAGCGGGACGGCGGGCATTGATAACCGGGGGCGCGAAAGGCATCGGCAGGGCGATCGCCCGATCGCTTGCCAGTGAAGGCGCCGATATCGCGATCAACTATCAGTCGAGTGAGAGCGATGCGAATTCGCTAGCCGAAGAGTTGGCAAGCCTGGGTTGCAAGACCCTGCTCTTCCAAGGCGATGTGGGCCAGCGCTCGACCTGGAATTCGATGATCGA
>JALYIW010000239.1 GCA_030775625.1 Pseudomonadota bacterium
GCCAGTACTGGGGCGGAGGGGGGCGCGGCGGCGTCTCCCCCAACGGGTCAGGGTCGTGTCCCACGGTAAATAACGTGTAACGATGGCCATCCGCCGCTTGAACCTCGCGTATTCCGGGTGGTTCGGGCCGATAACTTTGCAAGCGACGCACCTCGGTCGCGACACTGGTAGGCAAGGGACGCCCGAGTACGTCGCGCCCCGCGGCGTCGACGGCAAACACGGTGGCTGCCCGCTCACCTTCAGACCAGTTCCTGAAAGCTTCGGCCCCCGCGTACCGCAACACTTCGGCCGCAGCGCCCACTTGGATGTCGGTCATCGGGCCTACGCCAATGTCGTTGAAGGCTGCCTCGATGCGCCGGTCAGTCAGCCAGAACCAACCGCCGGCCGCGATAACCCCCGCCAGCTGCGCCAGCCAGATGAATGCGAAGAACTTCCAAAACAGCCTTCCCAAGCGCTACTCCTTGAGCAGTTGGTAGCCCTGGCGGTGGACGGCCTGAATTCGCGATCGGCCGTCAGCCAGCGAGCCGAGCTTGCGGCGCACGCTGCTCACGTGCACGTCGACGCTGCGATCATGGTGCGCAATCGGCCGGCCCAGCGCGTGCTCCGACAGGTCCGCCTTGCTGACCGGGCGACCTGCGTGCCGCAGCAACAATTCCAGCATATTGAATTCGGTGCTGGTCAATCCGAGAGGACCGCCCATCCACTCCGCGCGCCGCAGCTCGGGCCACATGGTGAGCTCTCCGCAGATGAGCGGGTCGGACGAGCGCCCGGGGGCCGCCCCCGGCGTCGTGCGACGCAAGATTGCCCGAAGGCGTGCGGCCAATTCACGCGGCGTACAGGGCTTCGTCACGTAGTCGTCCGCACCAAGTTCGAGCCCCGTAATGCGGTCGGCGTCATCGCCGCGCGCCGTCAGCATCAACACCGGCAGGGTGCTCTCGCGGCGGATATGCCGCAGTACATCGAGACCGTTGAGCCGGGGCATCATCACGTCGAGCACGACGATCGAATACCGGCCGGATAGCGCCTCGGCCGCACCCCGACCGCCGTCGGTGGCCGTGGTGACGGAGAACCCATCCTGAGTCAGGAACTCGCGCAGCAATGAAACCAATTCGATATCGTCGTCGATCAACAAAATACGGGTCATTAGCAAGGTCCGCGGTGGCTCGCCGCGGTACGCGGTCCTACTTCAAACCCTATCACAGGCGGCGGCGATTGTAGCGGCTGGAGAATCGCTTAGGGCCCGCGCCGATGTTACAATCATGCGAATCGATCGCAATCATGGCATGATGGAGGGGTCGGCTGCGTGAGCAGTATTCTCAACATCCTTCAGGCAATTTCTCTCATACACGCTGATTCTCGCAGGCAGCAGCGAGTAAAAATTTGTAAATTTCTTGAATGAGAGTCTAGTGCAACTGTCAGAGACCTCGATAGGCAGAACGGCAAGCGGCCATGACTTCGAACGCGTCCCACGTCTGATGTCCGGGGCCGGCGCCACGCCAGAATACTTTATCGGGATTCCGCAAGCCTTCGATCGCTAGTGTTTTTTCATTCAGTGGAGAATATGCCCAGTGTCAATTTCTACTCGCCATGCAATTGTGTTCTCGCTCGCCAGTCTTTTTCTAAACGGATGCGGCTCTTCCAATGGCGACGCTGAAATACGCGTTCTGAACACCAGCATCGATTACAGTTCATTGGACCTGTATCTCGACAACGGCACCACGAAAACAGCCAAAATCACCGCCGCCCCCTACGGCACATTGACCAGCTACGTCGGTGTCGGTGCCGCAAGCTACACGGTCGAATTCAGGCGCAACGGCGTGGCGAGCGCTCTGACGTCATTCGCCAAGAAGCTCTCCAAAGGCACTCACAGCACGTTTGTCGGCTACGGAAACTCCGGCAAATTCGGCGCCTTGCAAATCGCCGAAGACCAGGATAAACCCGACAGCTCCTTCACCAAGGTGGAATTGCTCGATGCGGCGCCGGACGCCGGAAACGTGGATGTTTATCTCACGGACCCGGCGGTGGCGCTCTCCGACTCGTCGCCCACTTTTTCGAACGTGGCCGGAGGAACCATCGCCAGTGCAGGCTTCGTCACGGTCGCGAGCGGCACCTATCGTCTTCGCGTCACGGCAGTCGGTAGTCAGACCGACATACGCCTGGATAGTGTGACGGGGATAACTTTCAGCAGCAAAGAGATTCTGTCCATCGTAGTGACCGGTAGCAGCGGCGGAGTGCTCGTCAACGCAGCGGTCATACCGCAGCAGGGTACCCAGAGTGCCATCAACACATCGTATTCGCGGGTACGCGGCGCCGCCGGCATCCCCGCCGGCTCGAATGTCAGCGCCTCATTGGGCGGAACGACCTTGCTGGCCGCCGCGGCCGCCAACACAGTGTCGCAATATACCTTGGTCCCTTCGGGTGCCCAGACGCTGAATTTGACGCTGAATGGCGCCGCCGTCACTCCGACTAGCCAGACGCTGACGGCGGGTGCGGATTACACCGTACTGGTTTTGAACGGCAGCGGCGTCTCTGGAACGACCGCGACCTTGATCGCCGACGATAATCGCCTGCCATCCACGTCGACGTATGCCAAAATCAAGCTCGTCAATGCCATGTCGGCGCTCGGCGACCCGCTCACTCTGAATGTGAATTACACCCCGGTGGCCAGTGCCATTGCGCTGGCTAGTGCTTCCAGTTCCACCGAGGTTACTGCGGGTACCAATACCGAGATAGATACCGTCGATGCAACCACCTCGACGACTCTGTTCACGAACACATCGGCGACCCTGACCGGCAGTGGAGTGTACAGTCTGTTCATGTTTGGCAACGCTGGTTCGACTGTCGGGGCATTGCGCACCAACAGATAGAAGTCAACTGCGCGGGCCACCCCCGGTTGGGGGTGGTGCAGCGGCATACGGTTGGGCCCGCCATGGGGCCCAACTCGTCACCGCTCGGGGTTATCTACGGTGGGTCTTTCGAATCACCGGCCTGGGGCAAGTCGCGCATATGCTTGAATAAATCCCCGTTCGCGCCCTTTTTCCCGGGAGTACATACCGAGGATGGCAGCGGCGTGAATGTGATGACACAGTGATCGCCTAAATGGATGGTCGTGCCCCCCGGGCCTGTTTCCATGCGATGCGTGCGAGTGTGCGACCATCCGAATTGAGGCGGTTTGACCGGTGCCGTCGTCGCGGCATGCGCGCCGAATACCCGCGACTGCGGGGCGGACGCGCCGGCGGCTGCGTCCCTGGCGGCTTGAGTTAGCTCATTTGCCCAATCGATTGGCGGATGTATGGCATTGTTTTCTTCCGCGGGGGGCGGCGCCGCGTCCGGCTGAGCCAAGAGCCGCGGCTGTTTCAAGGGGGAAGTGACGGGGCTTCCCCGCACGGGGGCCCGGGAGGGGCGTGCCGGCGCGGGCGCCGTTGGCACGTTTTTCGGCACGTCGGGAGTGATGTATGTGAGTTGCAGGCCGGAGGATGCAACCCGGATGGTAACCCGCCCTGTTGCCTCCAGCAGCAACCAGCCGACAGCGATGTGGAGGGCGGCGACGAGCGCAAAAACCGACAGGCGGCGTGCGTGTTTGTGAGCCACGGCCGCCATGATCGCATTGCCTAAGACAGATCATCTGCCGAAGGTTGCAGTACACCGAGGCACAATGGCGGCGAGCTAGGCGTCAAAATGCCTGACCGATGGAAAACTGAAAGCGTTCTGTTTCGTCGGAGAAGGTCACGGAATCGCCTGGGCGCGCGTTTAGCGGTATGCTGAATGAAAAACGAAACAACCCGAGCGGAGCCAGCCACTGCACAGCGATGCCGGTCGAGCGCTTCAAATCGCTCCAATTCGCGAAATGGTAATCCACGGGGGTGTAGTTGTCGGCCCCCTTGAATTGCACCTTACTGCCCGTCTGAAACACATTTCCGACATCGTAGAACCAGCTTACGCGCGCGGCACTCTTCCATTTGTCAGGCACTGGAAGTATGAGCTCGGCGTTGCCGACAATGCGAAGATTACCGCCGTACGGATTGCCGCTATTGATGTTGTCCTTGGGCCCCAGGCGGCTCTCGCGATATCCACGAACGCTATCCGCCCCGCCACCGAAATAGTTGAGGTAGGGGGGCATGGACGTGGTGTTGCCGAGTGGCGAGCCGTAGTCCACGCCAGCGTGAAGGGACAACAAGTTCTTGTGCCACAGGGGCACGTACTGCAAAAACTCATAGTTCAGTGCGTAATATTTAACGTCGCTGGGCGGCAGCGTAATGCGCCCCGACAAAGCGTTATGCATGCCGCGGTCCGCGAACAGCGCGCGATTGCGCGTATCGATGGACCAGCCGGCGGACACTTCGTAGGTGTTGAACCTCGTACCGTAAAAATAGTACTGAACGGTCGGCTCGAAGTCGCGTGACGAATATGTGTTGCCGTTCGATCTCACCCAGTTGACCGCCTGCAGCGAGCTATAGCCCAGCGTGGTGAGCATGCTCGATTCGTTCGCGGACACGCCTACCTGCAAGCTTTGATATTCCGTAATGGGATATGCCCAGTGCATCGCTGCCGAGAGTTGCTCGCTCGTAAGCTGCGACGATGCGGAGACGAATTGCGTGCTTTGGCGATACGACAAAGACGAGGTACGGGATACCCCGTCGATGGTCGTGTAAGGATCGGTGTGCGAGAAGACGTAAATCTTGTTGTACTTGCCCGCATTGATATCCAAGGCGAGGCGATCGCCTGTGCCCAAGAAGTTGCTATGGACGAAATTGCCGTTCAGGCTGAACTTTTGTGATTCCGAATATCCGATGCCTCCGCCGAACTGCCCCGGCAGCCCTTCCTTGATGTTGTAATCCACGTCCACCAGATCGGCGCTGCCGGCGACCGGCTTGTTCTCGAACTCAACCTTCTCCACGTAAGGCAGACGCTGCAGACGCTCCTTCGAACGCTCGATCGCAGAGTTCGACAGCCACCCGCCCTCGAGTTGCCGCATTTCGCGGCGCAGCGTTTCGTCGTTGATGGAGGTGGTGTTGTTGAAATTGACGTGCCGCACGTAGACGCGGTTGCCCGGTTCTATGAAGAACGTGAGGGAGACGGTTTTCTTGTCGTTGTCGGGCGTGGGGACCGGATCTATCTTGGCAAACGCGTAGCCGTCCGCTCCGAGGCGATAGCTCATCAGTTCCTGCGAACTCGTCACCGCCTTGCGCGAGAAAATGTCCCCGGGCTTGATGAGCAACAGCGCGCGAAGCTGCGATTCCGGTACGACCATGGTGCCTGCGAGCTTGATTTCAGACACCTTGAAAACGTCACCCTCAGAGACGTTCACCGTGATGTACATGTCGTCTTTTTCAGGCGCTATGGCCACCTGCGTCGACTCGATCTGAAAGTTGGCGTAGCCGCGATCCATGTAGTAGGAGCGGAGTTTCTCTAAGTCCCCGGTCAGGGACTCGCGAGAATATCGGTCGTCCTGCTTGTACCATGACAGCCAATTCGGCGTCTTCAATTCAAAGCCGCCGAGGATATCTTTTTCCTTGAACTTGGTGTTGCCGACCAGGTTGATCTGTTCGATCTTCGCGCGCTTGCCCTCCTTGATGTTGACGATCACATCGACCTTATTGCCGGGCAGATCCGTGATCTTGGTATCGACGCGCACTGCATACTTGCCGCGGCTGAAATACTGATCGGTGAGGTACTGCTTTACTTCATCGAGCACCGAGCGATCGAAGATCTTTCCGGTCGCCAAACCGACGTTTCGCAGACTCTTTTGCAAATCCTCGGTCTTAATGTCCTTGTTGCCCTTGAGCTCGAACTTGGCGATCGAGGGACGTTCGACCACGACGACAAGCAACGTGTTGCCGTCGCGGCGTAACTCCACGTCGCGGAAAAATCCCGTGGCATAGAGGGCCCGCATGGCCTCGCCGATCCGCTGTCCGTCCAGATGATCGCCGATGTTCACGGGTAGATAGTTGAATGCCGTGCCTTCCGAGATCCGCTGCAGTCCCTCCACACGAATGTCGCCGACGGTGAAGGAGTCCGCCGGAACATCGGCGTGGACTACCGTATAGACCGGCTGAATGGCCCAGACCGCCAACAACCCCGCACGTAATTCAAACCGCACGCGGCAATGACGGACTATGAGTGCGGGGGGTTCCAAAGCTAAGCCAACACCGATCGAGCGGCGCAAATTGCAGATTGATCATGATTCCCCGTTAATTCAACTCTCTCGAGACTTACCTTAGTTCCACCCGAATCGTCCGCGACCTGCCACGACGTATAGCCTGGCAGCCACTGCCAGCGCACCACAAAGGCGCACGCCTAGCCAGCATCCCAGGCGTGATCGCTACCCCGGCAGGCGATCAAAGCAACGGCGCGACTCCGGCTCGTCGGCGTATCCCAAGAGCCTGGCGGGAGACGAAATGAGAGGCCGAAAGCCTCTCAAAGACCGTGGAAATAGCTGCAAAGTTCAAGCGTCGATGAAGAAACGCGTGAAGCGCGACGCCAACAGCCAGCGCCAGCTCCGCTATTTTTCTCTTTCTCGCCACCGCAAGCAACATTTTGCCGCTGTTTAAAAACACCTGAGCCCAAGTTTACGTAAAAACGGTAAATAATTACAATTATACGCCGCTGCATTCACAGCGCTGACTAAATTTTTGCAGCGGGCGTCATGCGGCGGCCTTTGGGTACGGCATCACGACGAGCATAGTCGCCACGACGTGGCCTGCGTTACGGATGGCGCGCGCCTCGCCGGCTGGAATAAAGCAGCTGTCGAGCCTTGCAAGGACGCAGGTGCCGCCATTGTCCAAATCGATGGTGACCTCGCCGTCGAGGACGACGTAGATTTTTCCCAGGGCTCCGGCATCCATTTCCGCCCCGCCGCCAGGCAAAAAATAGCTCAATCCAACCCAGGCAAAATCAGCCGCGCTCGCATCGAGGCCCTGCAACCGCAGCGATTGCATGTCGAAATGCTTGGGCGCTTCATAGCGCTTGGCGCCGGCAAGCCGCACGACTTGCATGACTCAGGCCTCCTTGCCGAATTGCACGCCTATCTGGTTCTGTCCGCCAGCCATGTCGCTCTCCCCGCTTGTACCGTATTGCACTATGCAGTGTACCGTAATACGGCCTGAGCCTGCCGCGCTCAACGTGCAGCGCATCGGTGCGGCAGCCGCGGTCGGACCGAGAAAATCGCCTGTCCAATCATGCAGAGCTGTCTCGTGTGGCCGACGAAAAGCCCGCCATGAAATGCCAGGGCTCGCGCTACGCCGCGAGGCTTTGCATTTTTTTACGTTGTGACGTGGCGTGCCGGATCTCGTCGCTCATTGCTGTGAATCACGGGAAATGGGAACTTTGGCAATGAAAATTAGATCGTATCAATGTGTTCACCCAGGCAAGGATTCGTATGCAGGTAGAAAAGCGCAGCATCCACAACCGCCGACCAAGCCCTGTTTTGACGCTCTCCTCATTGTTTGTGCTCCTCCTGAGTCCTCTCGTTAGAGCAGCGGCTCTGGACCTGAGCGCTTACCGCGGCAAGGTCGTGTACGTGGATTTCTGGGCCTCTTGGTGCGGCCCCTGTAAGCAGTCATTTCCTTGGCTGGATAACCTGGTACGCGAATATTCCTCGCAGAACTTCGTGGTGATCGGGGTAAATGTCGATAAGGACCGCGCCCAAGCAGAGCGGTTTTTGCATGAGACGCCCGCCGAATTTTCAATTGTTTACGACCCGAAGGGCGAACTTGCCGCCGCCTACAAGGTCACCGGTATGCCGAGCGGCGTACTGATCGATCGCGCGGGCCGTGTGCGCTTTCAACATGCGGGATTTTCAGGGACACAGAAGGGACTTTATGAAGAACAGCTGCAGACTTTACTCGCCGAAAAAACTCTTTGAGCGCCGTGATGCCGCATCGGTGCAGCCCGCGATTCGGGTCTTCGGACCACTGTTTGTTTTGACAGCCGTGGTGGGCGTCGGCGGCTGTGCCACGCTGGGCGCTAAACCCTGGGACCATGACTTGCTCGCCGAGCAGTCGATGCAAGTGGATTCTTACCCGCTGCAAACGACGATTGACGATCATATCTACTTTAGCAAGGAAGCATCGAGCGGCGGGCGCAGCTTTGCTGGCGGTGGCTGCGGATGCAACTAAAATCAAAAATCTCCGCCGCAAATCCCGGCGTGCGCCGGACTTTGGCCGCAGCCGCGGCGGGATTGCTCGCGAGCGGACACGCGAAGGCTCAGGAGGCGCCCGCGGATGCGCCCACGACGTTCGTCGATTCGGCGGTACTCGTATACCACGAGATCAACCGCGTCCAGGCAACCGAGCCGGAGTTGAACGTGAGGCACAAATTCGATGACAACAGCGCCGTTAGCTTCGGGATTGCTGCCGACTCCTTGACCGGGGCGACGCCTTTAGGTGCCGTACCTTCGACTCTATCGCAGAGCTATGTGCGACCGTACAAAGTCGTTCCCCTGGGCTCGTCAGTGACAGTCACTTCGGCATCAGGGGGATCGACGGTGGTGGTCGTGCCACCGGCGACGGGCGCCACAACTCAAACGCTGGCCGCCACGACGATCGTGCCCCCCAATACCTACCCTCTCGATCACGGCTTTTACGATCGCCGCGTCGCGGGACACTTAGGATGGGAACAAGCTCTCACGCAGAACCTGAAACTCGATGGCGGTATCGCCTATTCGAAGGAACACGATTATCGCTCGGAAAGTGCCCATATCGGGCTGTCGCAGGATTTCAACGGGCACAACACGACGTTGAGCGCGGCCGTTAACTACGA
>JALYIW010000240.1 GCA_030775625.1 Pseudomonadota bacterium
GGTCGATGAGCCGGCGCGCCGCTGGATTGCGAAGAAAGGCTATGATCCGAAGATGGGTGCGCGGCCGATGGCGCGCCTGATTCAGGAGTTCATCAAACGGCCTCTCGCCGAAGAACTGTTATTCGGCAAGCTCATCAATGGCGGGCACGTGGAAGTGACCTTGAGCGAGGACGGTGACAAGCTCAAGCTCGATACCCGGGCTGCGGATGAGCCGGCACTGCTCTCGCATGAGAGTTAGCCTGCGCCTTTAAGGCAGATCAATGAGGAATGCCGTCGCGGTGCCGGCCGCGACGCCAAGCCCGATGCGTTGTCAGCGGCCGCGGTAGACGATGCGGCCCTTGGTCAAGTCGTAAGGGGTCATTTCCACGGTGACCTGATCGCCGGTCAAAATACGGATGTAGTTTTTACGCATCTTGCCCGAGATATGGGCCGTGACGAGGTGACCTGTCTTGAGTTTGACGCGAAACGTCGTATTGGGCAGGGTCTCGACGACCTCACCCTCGAACTGAATGGCCTCTTCTTTTGACATGCGTCCTTGTGTATGCGGGAAACCGGGCGCATTGTGCATAAACCCCCCTGTTAATGCAATTTAAGCGACCGATTCCGCCCATGTGCCGCGGGGTGTCCGACGGGCATACAGGCGCAATAGGATCGCAAATTGGCTGCGCGAGAGCTCCCGGGCGCCCAAACTCGCCAGATGCGAGCTCGCCACCTGACAATCGATGATCTTGATGTCGCGTGCACGGCACTCCTCGACCAAGCGCGCCAGCGCGACCTTCGAGGCATTCGGCTCGCGGCTGAACATCGACTCGCCGAAGAACACCTGACCGAGCTGCAGCCCGTACAGTCCGCCCACCAGTCTTTGCGCATGATAGGTTTCTATGGAATGGCCGAAACCCATGCGGTGAAGTTGCTCGTAGGAGGCGATCATGTCCTCATTCAACCAGGTATCGGGCCCGGAGCGGCGGGGCGCCGCGCAGGCTCTGATGGTTGCGCCGAAAGCTAAATCTACTCGCGTGTTGAACGCACCGTTGCGCAATGTTTTGCGCAGACTGCGTGAGCAGTTAAATTCCTCGGGAAACAACACCATGCGCGGATCGGGTGACCACCACAGAATGGGCTGCTGCGCGGAATACCACGGAAATACGCCCCGCTCGTAGGCGGCCAGCAGTCTTTCCGGGTTCAGATCTCCGCCCGCGGCGAGCAGACCCGGAGGCTCGCGCAATGCTTGCTCCAGCGGCGGAAACCAATTCAAGTCGGTCTGCTCACTCAGCCACACTAGCCTGCTCAGAGCTGCAATTCCTCCGCCGGCGCCCGATGGTAGGGCACGTGCTCGCTGACCGCGGCGGCGTAGTGCTCGACGCCGCGCGCCTCGCGGGCCGCGAAGTCGCGGATAGCCGCCGCAAAGCGCGGATCCGCGACGAAATGCGCTGAACTTAGCAGCGTGGGCACGAAGCCGCGCGGCACTTTGTGCTCGCCTTGCGTACCCGGTTCGAAGCGCCGCAGTTTTTTCTCGATGCAGTATTCGATTCCCTGGTAGTAGCAGGTCTCGAAATGCAGGCTATGGTAGTTGCCGCCGGCGCCCCAGTAGCGTCCGAACAAGGCGTCCTCACCGACGAAAAAAATGGCCGCCGCGATTGGCTGGGCACCGATGCGTGCCACTTTGAGCATGAGTTGGTCAGGCATGCAGGCGGCTACGCGCTTGAAAAAATCGAGATTCAGGTAGGGGTCGTGCCCGTGGCGGTAAAAGGTGTCGGCATAAAACGCGTATACGGTGTCCCACAGCGCATCGTTCATGTCTCTGCCGTGGAGCGTGTCGAATTCGATGCCGGCCTCTTGGACTCGTCGGCGCTCGCGTTTGGCCTTTTTCCTTTTTTCGGCGGTGAACGTCGCGAGAAACGCCTCGAACGACTCGTAGCCGTGGTTATACCAGTGAAACTGGCAGTCGCGGCGCAGAATGAGTCCTGCCGATGCCAGCGTATCGCCGGTTTCACTGCTGGGAAACAACACATGCCAGCTGGAGAGCCGTTCCGCTTGCGCATAGTCGCGCGCGGCGTTGATCAGCAACTGCGTCACCTTTTGCCGGTCGGCGTTGGCGCTGACGAGCAAACGCGGGCCGCGCACCGGAGTGAAGGGCACAGCAGACAATAATTTCGGGTAGTACGGCAGCCCATGCTGCGCATAGGCATTGGCCCAGGAGAAGTCGAAAACAAATTCGCCCCGCGAATGCGCTTTTCGATACAGGGGCATGGCGCCGACCGCGCGTCCGGCGGCGTCCTCGATCAGCAGATGTTGCGCGCTCCAGCCCGTGCGCGGCGCGGCGCAACCGGATTTTTCGAGCGCCAACAAAAATTCGTGCCGCAGAAAGGGCTGGCCCGCGCCCGCGAGAGAGTTCCAACTGGCGGCGTCGATTTGCGCAATGCTGTCGAGGAAGCGCGCCGAACGAAAGATCACGCGTGGGCAGCGCGCGGTTTGGCTTCTGACCCGGTGTGGGATGCAGCCTCGATTCGCTCCAGATACTTGTCGGCATCCAGAGCAGCCATGCAGCCGGTTGCCGCGGACGTCACCGCCTGACGATAGACGTGATCCGCCACGTCGCCGGCGGCGAATACACCGGGAAGACTCGTGGCCGTGGCATCGCCGGCGCTGCCGCCCTTGACCACGATGTAATCGGCGCGCATTTCCAGCTGTTGCTCGAATAACCGGGTATTCGGTTGATGCCCCACGGCGATGAACACGCCATCGACTTGTATCGTGCGCGTGGCGTTTCCCGGCAGGGCGCGCAGGCGCGCTCCGGTCACGCCGCTAGCGTCACCGAGGATTTCGTCGACGGCATGGTTCCACACGATGCTGGCTTTGCCGGCCGCCTCGAGGGCGAACAAGCGGTCCTGCAATATCTTTTCGGCACGCAATCTGTCGCGGCGATGCACGAGCGTGACGTGCGAGGCAATGTTGGCCAGATACAGAGCTTCCTCGACGGCCGTGTTGCCGCCGCCGACGACGGCCACGGCCTTGCCGCGGTAGAAAAACCCATCGCAGGTGGCGCAGGCCGATACGCCTTTGCCGCGAAACGTTTCCTCCGACGGCAAACCCAAGTACTTGGCGGAGGCGCCGGTGGCAATGATCAACGCATCGCAAGTGTATTCGCCATTGTCGCCGACCAAACGAAACGGCCGTTGACGCAGCTCGGCTCGATGGATGTGATCGAGCACGATATCCGTGTTGAAGCGTTCCGCGTGACGCCGCATCCGATCCATCAGGGCTGGACCTTGCAGATGTGCGACGTCGCCCGGCCAATTGTCCACGTCGGTGGTCGTCATGAGCTGGCCGCCCTGTTCCAATCCGGTGATGAGGAGGGGTTTGCGGTTGGCTCGCGCGGCGTAAACAGCCGCGGAATATCCGGCAGGTCCCGACCCCAAAATGAGTAGACGACTATGCCTCGGCGTGGTCATGTATAATTTGCCTCTCTTCTAATGTCTTTGTCGGGCTCATGGTATGTAAATCTGTGGGCGCCAGCCAGTTCAAACAAGGCCCGCGTGCGTCGGCGCGTGACGTTGCTGCCCCATGTCTTTCTCAGGTACTATCACATACTATTCAATCAGTTAAGCGGTAAACATCATTAAAGGTCTAGAATTGACTGACGCAGCTGCGCCGAAGAAGACCCGGCAGAAGATGAAGCTGTCGGCCGCTGTGTCGCGTTCCTTGCGCGAGGGCACGCTGTGGATCCTGGCTGCGTTGGCCTTGATTTTGGTCCTGGCGTTGTTGTCGTACCACTCGCATGATCCCTCGTTCGTCGATACCGGGGAGCCCGGGTCCGTGGGTAATTGGATCGGCCCCGTGGGTGCGTGGGTCGCTGGGTTTTTCCTGTTCCTGTTCGGTCGCCCCGCGTTTCTATTTCCGTTGATGCTTGCGTATGCCGGCTGGTTGGTGCACAAGGAGCAAGCGCTGCCGGACGCCCGCTCGCGCATCAATACCCTGTTGCGTGCTGCCGGCTTCGTCCTGACCTTGGTGACGAGTTGCGGGCTGGCGACTCTGCATTGGAGCGGCGATGCGCTGCCCAATAGTGCCGGCGGCGCCCTCGGCAACCTGGCGGGGCGCGGCAGCGCTCACGGCTTGAGCTTTCTCGGAGCGACGCTGCTGCTATTGGGGCTCTGGCTTGCCGGAGTGGCCCTGTTCTTGGGCGTGTCATGGTTCGACGTCATGGACAAGCTCGGCGCGGCGGTGTTGCAGCTGATCGATTGGGCGCGAGCGCGCGTCGAGCAGCGGCGGGAGCTGGCTTCCGGCAAGCAGCGCAAGCAGGTACGCCAGGAAGTGGTGCGCGAGGAGCAGAAAAAAGTCGCTAATCGGCCCCCGCCGCGAATCGAGGCGCCGGCTCCGGTGCCGGAGAAGAGTGAGCGGGTCGAGCGCGAGCGCCAGGTGCCGCTGTTCGATGCGCCGAAGTCCAGTGAGTTGCCGGCCCTGTCGCTGCTCGATGAAGCGGGCCCGCGCGAGCAGTCCTATTCTGATGAAGCGTTGGAAGCCATGTCGCGTCTGGTGGAACTGAAACTGCGCGACTTCGGCGTGGAAGCCGAAGTGGTCGCCGTGTTGCCGGGGCCGGTGATCACGCGCTTCGAACTGCGTCCCGCCGCCGGCGTCAAAGTGAGCCAGATTAGCAATCTGTCGAAAGACCTTGCGCGCGCCTTGAGCGCGATCAGCGTTCGAGTGGTGGAAATCATTCCCGGCAAATCAGTGGTCGGCCTCGAGATTCCGAACGAGAAGCGCGAAATCGTTACTCTGGGCGAGATCATCAAATCCAAGCCTTACGATGCCGTGGGTTCGCCGCTGGCACTGGCGCTGGGCAAGGACATCGGCGGCGTGCCCATCGTCGCAGACCTCGCCCGCATGCCTCATTTGTTGATCGCCGGCACGACCGGTTCGGGCAAGTCGGTGGGCATCAACGCCATGGTCTTGAGCCTGCTGTACAAGGCGACGCCGGAACATGTGCGGATGATCATGATCGACCCGAAAATGTTGGAGCTCTCGGTGTACGAGGGGATTCCGCACCTCTTGTCGCCCGTCGTGACCGACATGAAACAAGCGGCGAACGCCTTGCGTTGGTGCGTGGCCGAGATGGAGCGGCGTTACCAGCTCATGTCCATGCTCGGCGTGCGCAACATCGGCGGTTTCAATCGCAAGGTCAAGGATGCCGCCGATGCCGGCAAGCCCATCAAAGACCCCATCAGAATGGCGAAAATAATCCAGGGAGTCCCCGGTGTGGTGGCGGAGGATGTGGCGGATTTGACCTCACTGCCCTTCATCGTGGTGATCATCGATGAGTTGGCCGATTTGATGATGATCGTCGGCAAGAAGGTCGAAGAACTGATCGCACGGCTGGCGCAGAAGGCGCGTGCCGCGGGCATCCATCTCATATTGGCGACGCAGCGCCCGTCGGTGGATGTCATCACCGGTTTGATCAAGGCCAACATTCCGACGCGCATCGCCTTTCAAGTGTCCGCGAAAGTGGATTCTCGCACCATTCTCGATCAAAGCGGCGCCGAGTCCCTGCTCGGCCACGGGGACATGTTGTATCTACCGCCTGGAACCTCCATCCCCACTCGCGTACATGGTGCCTTCGTATCGGATCAAGAAGTGCATCGTGTGGTGGCGGCGCTGAAATCCGCTTCACCGCCCATATACATCGATGAAATTCTGGACGGACCGCGAAACCCAATTCCTGGTTTTCCATCGGACGACGAGGAGAACGGCGAGGGGGGGGCGGCCGATGCCGAAGCCGATCCGCTGTACGACGAGGCGGTACGCATCGTCACCGAGACGCGCAAGGCGTCGATCTCGGGTGTCCAGCGCCGTCTGAAGATCGGTTATAACCGCGCCGCGCGCTTGGTCGAAGCCATGGAAGCAGCCGGTTTGGTCGGCCCGTTGCAATCCAATGGCGGACGCGAAATTTACGGGGCTGCGCCGCCGGAGGAATGAGCCGCATGAAACACCTGCACGTTGCGGCAGCAAACGCGCGAGCCTCTGATCCCTGGCCGTTGGGTGCAGCGATTGGGCTGGTATTCTTGTGGCTGGCCCTGCTTTACGCATCCAATGCCTGCGCATCGCCCGCGACCGAAGTGGAAAAATACCTGAGCGGCCTCGCCTCGTGGTCCGCAGATTTCCAGCAAACCATCGACGACGGCCATGGCAAAGTCATGCGCAGTGCCGCCGGAAAATTCTATTTGCAGCGTCCGGGAAAATTCCGCTGGGATTACTCGCAGCCATCCGAACAACTGGTGTTGGCGGATGGCAAGCAGGTCTGGTTTTATGACAAGGATCTCGCCCAGGCCAACGTTCGCGACATGGATACGACTTTGGCCAGCACGCCGGCGAGTCTATTGTCCGGTGCGGGCTCGGTAAGCGCGGCGTTCGAGGTGACATCCCTGCCGCCCGGCAACGGACTCACGTGGTATCAGCTGATACCCAAACATGCCGACACGGATTTTCAGTTGGTGCGGATCGGATTCAACAAGGAGGAGCTGGCTTCCATGTTCCTCGCCGACAAGCTCAATCAGATCACCCAGCTGACCTTTTCCAATTCCAAACGCAATGTGAAATTTGCCGCGGATTTGTTCGATTTCGTGCCGCCGCCGGGGGTCGATGTGATCGGGCGCGGCGGCAAGTGACGGCCGGCGAGGGCACTTATCGCCCGCTGGCTGATCGACTGCGTCCGCAGACTCTCGATGAATACGTGGGCCAGTCCCACCTGCTCGGAGCCGGTGCGCCACTGCGTCGTGCGCTCGAGGCGGGGCGCCCGCATTCCATGATCTTGTGGGGACCGCCGGGAACGGGCAAGACTACCTTGGCGCGGTTGGTGGCAAACGGGGCGCATGCGCAATTCATTGCGCTGTCCGCCGTGCTTGCCGGGATCAAGGACATCCGCGCGGTCGTCGAACAGGCTCGCAGCTTGCGCGGCATCCGCGACACGGTGCTCTTTCTCGATGAAGTGCATCGCTTCAATAAGTCGCAGCAGGATACCTTCCTGCCCTATGTTGAGGACGGCACCTTGATTTTCGTCGGCGCGACGACCGAGAACCCGTCATTCGAAGTGAACAATGCACTGCTGTCGCGGGCGCGGGTCTATGTGCTCAAATCCCTCGACGCCGCTGATCTGGGCAAGCTGCTCGATCGCGCCGTGGCGGATAAAGAGCGGGGACTGGGGCAGCTTAACCTGCTGATCGACCCGGGCGCGCGTGAACTACTGCTGGCGGCCGCGGACGGTGACGCCCGGCGCATGCTCAATCTGCTCGAG
>JALYIW010000241.1 GCA_030775625.1 Pseudomonadota bacterium
GCCGCCATAGCGGCCGACGATGTCCGCCGTGCGCACTCGCGCGGCGATACGCTTCGCCACGGTCGTCAATACTCTATCGCCGGCGGAATGGCCATAATTATCATTGATGGCTTTAAACCCGTTCAGATCGATGAACAGCATGCCGACGCATTGGCGCGATCGCGCCGCCTCGGCGATCAGAGATTCGAGTAATTGCAACAGCCGGCGCCGATTATAAAGTCCGGTCAGGGGATCGCGATCGGCGAGTTGCTGCGCCTGGACTTCGCGCGCCCGCAGCGTTGCCAGCTCACTCGACAAGCGCGCATTGACCGTGCGCAGACGCTCCAGCTCGCCGTCGGGGTCAAGTCCGTCGACCGCATTGCCGCCCACACTTCGCAGAGCGCGTGTCACCGGGTGCAAGACTTCATTCAGTAACAGCATTTTGCCTCGACCGTACGCCATAGTTTGTCTCTCGAGAATAAGTCCAAAGTTTCCCGATCCGCCAACCCTGTGGCGATCGGCAAAAAGCGCGCTTAGTTGTAAGACTAAACTGACCTGACCTGGGCGCGGCGGTGGCCCTGATCTCAGCGCGCCAATTCAGACAGATCGCCAAGAGCCTGGATCCCGGCATCGCACCCCCGGCCCGCCCCCTAGGAGGCTCAGGACGCCGGCCCGGTCAACCTGCAGCTCCCTGGGCCGTTAAAGGCACATGGTTCACCCTGAAATAGCCGTGTTACGTTTTGGCCTAGGCGCTCGATTCGGGGATCTTGCCGCTGCTGCCGCCGATCCGCGGGGCTGGCTCGCGAGTCAGACCAAAGGACCGGTATTCCTCGCAGGAACGACGCCGCTGGCGCCCTCTGATCAGATCTTCACCGAGATATTGGCGGCGCGGGAGCGCCAGGAAATGCGGCGCGACACCTATCTTCGCCACTATCGCGCGCAAGTCTTGGCACGTGCACAAAGCGCCGCACTCACCGCGCGGCCTTTTGCGGAACGCCTGGTCCACTTCTGGAGCAATCATTTTGCGGTGTCCGCAGACAAGGGCGCCGTGTTCGGCGTCGCCGGCACCCTCGAGAATGAGGCCATCCGGCCGCACGTGAACGGGCGATTCGTGGACCTGTTGATCGCGGTGGAGCAGCACCCGGCCATGATCGCCTTCCTCGACAACCAATATTCGGTGGGCAAGGATTCCGAACTGGCAACTCTCGCCGGCCGACGCGACGCCCGGCGCTTAGCCGAGGCGCGCCAAATGGAGGACCCAAAAAAGCCCCAGCGTCAGTTCGGCATAAATGAAAATCTGGCGCGCGAAATCCTCGAGCTGCACACGCTGGGAGTAAAGGGCGGCTACACTCAAAATGATGTCACCAGTTTCGCGCAGATCCTCACCGGATGGTCGATCGGCGGGGGCAAGGGCCGTCTCGCGGGCGGCATGCCGGGCCGCTTTTATTTTCGCGACGGCCTACACGAACCCGGCGCCAGAATCTTTTTACGCAAAACCTACTATGAGCAGGGTGAACGGCAAGGTGAGGCCGTCCTGACCGACCTCTCGCGCAATCCCGCCACGGCGCGCTTCATCGCCACCAAGCTGGTGCGTCACTTCATTGCGGATGATCCGCCGCCGTCCGCGGTCGCTCGGGTCGCCAAAGCGTTCCTCAAAACGGGCGGCGATCTTCCCTTGGTGTATGCCGCATTGATCGAGGCGCCGGAAGCTTGGAATGCCGACATGCGCAAGTTCAAGACGCCGGAGGATTTCGTGTTTTCGACATTGCGTGCGCTCAACGTCGCACCGCAGCAGCCGGAAGAAGTGACCCGCACTTTCGAACTTCTCGGCCAGCGCCAGTACGCGCCCGGTTCGCCCGCGGGCTGGCCCGACATCTCGAAAAGTTGGGACGGGTCCGACGCCCTAATGCATCGCGTGCTGTGGGCGTCGCGAGTCGCCGAGCGTTTCGAGCAAGGCGTCGATCCCTTGGATCTAGCGACCGCGACCCTCGGTGCGTATGCGCGTCCCGAGACCATGACGGCGCTGCGCCGCGCTGCTTCGTCGAAGCAGGCGCTGGCTCTGTTGCTGATGAGTCCTGAATTTCAAAGGAGATAGGCGATGCGAGGATTTTCCTTTGCATTGACTCGGCGCCGCTTTCTGTCGAGCGCCGGCGCATTGGCCGCGACTGCAGCGTTGCCGAATGTATTGTTCGCTCACACCGGCGGCTCCGCTCGCCTCGTGGTCGTGATCTTGCGCGGTGCCCTGGACGGGCTGGCAGCGGTGCCGCCCTATGGGGACCCTAATTATGCTGCTCTGCATCGTGATCTGGCGATCGCCTCTCCGGGCGCTGCCGATGGCGCGCTGGCCCTCGACGGCACCTTCGGCCTGCATCCGTCGCTGAGCTTCCTGCACGAACGATATACCGCCGGCGAGTTGCTGGTATTCAACGCCGTCGCCTCGCCGTACCGCGACCGCTCGCATTTCGACGGCCAGAATGTACTGGAAAACGGATTGTCCAAGC
>JALYIW010000242.1 GCA_030775625.1 Pseudomonadota bacterium
ACTACGGGGGCCAATCCTAAAAACTGAAGGTTGCGCTCAAGCTCGACAGATTGTCGTTGTACCTGTATTGGATCAGGTCGGAGCTTCGATGCTCGGAGCGATACGACACGTTCAAACTAATAGATCGTGTCGGCGTGTATGCAATACCTACCTGCGCGGCTGCGATCTTGTCGTGCCGCGACGGCAGCGCAACAACCACCGGGTTGGCTCCGAGGTAATCCTGTTTTTCATATGATGCCACCAGGGAAAACTTCAGTTTGTCGGATACCGCCCAGACCGGTGAAAGGCTCTCCCCGGTGGAAACGTAGTATGCAGCATTAGTACTCAGATAAGCCTGGAGCTGACGCCAGGCCGTGCCGACAAACTGAATCTTTTCCGTGGGCTGCCACTGGATCGAAGCTCTCCAGACGTCACCTGAAAATCCCTGGAAAGCTTGGCTAGGGTGGTCATACCGTCGTTTCAAATAACCACCGCTCGCCCGGAATTGAGTTTTGTCGCCGAGCGCATACCCGATCAACAGTTGGGCCGAACCCTCGCGATAATCGGAACTGAGAAGGTCGACGAGGTGAGTGTAGTGGGCATTCGTGTTCCGATATTCGAATCCCAACGTCTTGTTCACCTCGGCCACATAATCAATGCCGGCATTTTCAGTAAAGCTCTTAAAGTCATTCGCCTGCGCGGCAGCGGCACTTACCGTCGTACTCGCATTGAGCACACCACCAAATACAGCCCATCGTGGACCCACGTTATAGCGCCCTGCGGCGTAATACTCAGACTGATTGACCAAGTCCTTGATGTAAAAGGTAGTGTTGGTAAAACTCGCCAATGAGCGATTGAAATCTGCCCCGAGCCGACCGGAGAAGAGGCTTCCCACGCGCCAATTCCAGGCTAATTTCCCCAGACCCGAGACGTTGTTTAAGTCGTTGTTGTGTGCGAACCGATTGTCGTCCGCACGTAGGTCGAGATCGATGATCTGGCGGCCTGCCGTCCATTGACCATCAATTCCGATCGACGCGGTATTGAACTGATCGGAGCGCACGGCATTCGGGCCTACCGCAGCTAAGTACGCCGTGCCAGAAGGAAGTCGATACAAATTGTCGTCCGTCGTGAATTTGTCGCCGATGAACGGGTCCAGATGATCCTCGACTTCGGCGCCCGGGGTCACGCTTGGGGCAGCCGCGGCGATGTCGAGTGTATCCCCATAGATCGTTTGTCCTTTCGCGCCCTGCGGATCCGAAAGCAGGCCGACCGCAGAGGCCAACGCGAGCGCGCAGATGCCCCATGATCGCTGTGTACCTACCGCGTTGCCATCGACCTGTTTCAAGATGATCCCTTTCAATGATGCCACTATGCCGGCTGGCGCTTCGATGTCATCATTCGTGCACGGCGACGGCGAGCATTCCGGATTCGAGCTTAAGCGTGTCGAGAAGGCTGGTCGTCATCGCATCGAGCGTAAAATGTTCCTTGAATGTCGCATTCGCACGGATCTTCATTTCAGCCCGCGCCGCCGCGTCGAGACCCGCCCAGCGCCGGAGACTGGATTCCGTGCCATCCACAGTGTCCGGCGCCACGAAACCTGCGCCTGCCTGCTCAATTTCGCGCCAAATATTCACCTTGTCGGAAATCAGCACTGGCAAACCACAGCCCAGTGCTTCGGCTACCGCAATACCGAAATTCTCCTGGTGAGAAGGCAAGATAAACGCTTCAGCGCAATAAAATGCGGCCCATTTCAACGGCGGCGTAAGCATACCTGTCCAAGTGATGTGATTCGACACGTCGAGCTTCGTCGCCAGTGCCTTCAGGTGCGCAAGCAATGCGTCCTCGCCTGGGCCCGCGAGGATGAGATGCAGCTGCGGCTCCAACGCATGAATCCGGGCAAAGGCGCGAATTAACAGGTCGCAGCCCTTTTTCTCGTGGATGCGGCTCAAGAACAAAATAGGGCGAACGCAGCGGATATGTGGATAACGCCCGAGGAACTCCTCGCGCACGGCCGCGTCATCCGCGGGTGGCGAAGCAGTACCATACTTCAGCACCCTTTCTCGAGCCGAATACAACCAGAAGGAGTCGCGCGCGAGTCGGCGCTCTTCTTCACAAGTGAACAGCACGGCCCGCGCATCGCGAAGCACGGGGTACACGCCCCATGGCCAAAACAGCCATTTCTTCAAATGCTTGAGCGGATAGGCTCGCTTGAACCATGGATCGAGCATCCCATGTACATAGACAAAGTACGGCGTCCGTGATCGGCGGAGCACTCGCCACGCCCCGAAACAGTTGTATTGCCAAATGCCATTGATGATGATGACATCGTAGTCACCCACGTGGAATTTGAGCCAGGGCACCAGGCCCCTCGAGTAGCGGAAGGTGCCCCACGACGGACCGACCGCATGCACCGGCAACGGAAATTCGCGGATAAATGGCGCATCCACATGATCCAGAGTCAACACCTCGACGGCATGACCCTGTCCCGCCAGTAGACTGCCGCACTGAAGCACCGACTCCGTCGGGCCCCCAGAGGCCGGATCCAGCGTGGCCAAGACATGCAAGATTTTCAACGACCGCTCCCGCTTAATCACGTGTGACGAGGGGTTCCATCAAGGCACCGCCAATACACAGAGGCGGCTTCGGATTCGCGGCCCAACCGAAGACAGCCCACGCCATTCCCGCGATCAGCACCAGATTTCGAAGCGACTCAAGGTACACGGCAATGTCAGCCTCGACGGACAGCAGGGTCTGGAGAACCACCAGCCCCACCACAAGTTGCGCCGCACCGGGAGCCCGCGCCACCCCGCGCAAGATCACGGACACCACCACGCACAAGAGGATCGGGTAAAGGAATAGACCCGGAACACCAAAATCCGCGAGGCCGCCAATGAGAATCGTATTAGCTTCGTCGTACGCCGGCAGGCCGAATCGCGGGTTAATCAAATCCTCCTCGACAGTCGCCAGCTTGTCGCGAAGCTTACCTTCGTATAGCGCGCTCGGCGTAACCACAATCAAGGCACGATGAAAGTCGAGCCCATACAAGGGTTCATGGGAATCCACCCCTCGCGAGATTTCCGCCAAATATCTCAGAACGAAGGTTCGGGACATCAAATTCTCGCGAATGCTCGCCTGCAGGTCTCCACGCCGATCATCTTCATAGATCTTCACGGCCCTGGGAATCAACTCCAAAATGTTCGTTCTGGAGAAACTTTGGCCTGTTTGCCAATAAGCAACGCGTAGTGCATAAAATCCAGTCGTCGCCGCCTGCAGCACGAATACCGACGCGCTAAGCAACACGAAGTTCTTGACGGTCAACAATCTGACGGGCTTTGCCACAAACAGCGCGCACATCAAATACATCATGAGGGAGATGATAAACACCCGCCGCCCTAGCCCGAACTGGAACAACAACAAAAAGATCGACAAGGAAAATGAAAGAGTCGTTGAAGGCTGGCGTGGCCCCTTGATGGCTTGTGAAAAGGCCATCGCTCCAATCGGCGTTGCAAGTGCCAGAACCAGCACAGCGAGCGGTGATACTTGAGTTAATTTCGAACTCTCAACGTTCGTGTGCGTCACCGCGACACTGCCCATGAAGCCAATCCGACCCGTTATTAAAAAGCATGCATAGACTGTAAA
>JALYIW010000243.1 GCA_030775625.1 Pseudomonadota bacterium
GTCGGCGGCCACGACTTCGTTGCGCAGCGACTCCAAAGATTTTTGTCGGCGGCGGCGTTCGAAATAGTGCCAGATGGCGGTGAGCCGGCCGAGCTCATTCTGTGCCGCGGCCAGCAACTGGCGCTGCAAATCAGCCTCGCGCGCCGCGGCCTGGTAGCGCCGGTCGACATCGGCAAGCCGTAAGCTCTTGGCGGCTTCGGTTTCCGCCTTGTGCTTGGCCATCTCACGTGCCTCTTGCTGCCGCGTCAGATCCGTGGCGAAGGCTGACAGTTGCTGATGGCAGCCCTTCCATACAGTGCGAAGCTGAAAGAACACCAGCGCATCGAAACCAGTCTTCGGATCCCCGAGCAGATCGCCGAGCGCATCAAACTGTTCTTGGATGCGAATGGTGGCGCCTTCCTGCTGCTTGAGACGATCGCGCAGGAGATGAAACTCATCCTTGAGGTCCGCATAGGCCTTCTTCAGGCCGGCCCGGTTCTGGAAGAGTTGCATGAGCCGCTCTTCATCCGGGCTGATGGCGCCGCCTTCCGTGCCTCCTTTGAGAAAATTCAACTTATCGATCAAAGTTCCGCCTTGAGTCAAAGGGTACATGCGCGGAACATCCGTGGAACCTCAAAGCCCCTAGAAGCAATGCCCCCGCTCGGCACAATATTCCAGCCATTTATTTAACATCATGTTTCGGCTCCAGCGCTGATCCAGTTCACGCTTGAGTCCTGACTGCAGCTTGGAGAGTTGTGGATGGCGGTGAAAACCCCTAAAGCTGCGCACTTCCGCCAGACGGGCATCGTGATACACGCACAGCTCCAGATCGGGGTCGCGCAGCGGCGCGCCTTCCAAATCGAATTCATATGTGAGGCGGAACACACTCGTGTAGCGGTTTAGTTCCAGAGGTGTGAGAAAAAGATCACAGTCCGAGTCGACGTGCGATACGCATCGCTCCTTCACGGTGCGAAGATCACCGACGAGCCAACCCAGGCGCACAAAATTGCTCTCATACAGCGTCATCAGCCCCACGAAGCTGCCGGGCCGCGCCTGCCACGATGTCTCGCACCATTGATCGGCTAACATGAGATCACTATACCATGCACCTAGAACATGTCAGGGCCGCAGGCGCCTCTCGATGCCGGTGCGATCGAGAATTCTGCTCGATATTTCTTCGATCGAGACTTCGGTCGCATCGAGCATCGGGATTCCATGCCTTTCGAACAAAGACTCCGCGGCGCGTACTTCGAATGCCACTTGAGGCGCCGAGGAATAGCGGCTATCGGGGCGGCGCTCATTGCGAATCTGCTGCAATCGATCCGGCTTGATGGTCAGGCCGAATAGTTTTCGCGCATAGGCCTCCAGTGCAGAAGGTATTCTGCGCGACTCCAAATCATCGTCGGTGAGCGGATAATTCGCGGCGAAAATCCCGTATTGCATGGCGAGGTACAAGCAGGTGGGCGTTTTCCCTGATCTGGAGACGCCGACGAGAATGACGTCGGCGCGTTCGTAATCCCGCACCACGGACCCATCGTCGTTGGCCAATGCGAAATTGGTGGCATCGATTCGCATCGCATAGGCGTGGGTATCCGCCATGCGATGCGTCCTACTGGCGGTGTGCACGGACTGGGTCTTCAGTTCGCCGGCGAGCGGTGCCAGGAAAGGATCGAAAAAGTCCAGGAAAAAAGCCGTGCTGCCGCGGACCACGTTGCGTACATCTTCTTGCACCAAGGTGCTGAAAACGATTGGACGCATGCTCTCCTGACTTGCGACCAAATCGATCTTTCGAACCGCCTCCAGTGCCTTGTCAACTGTGGAGATAAATGGCACAGTCACCTGGCGGAATTCGATGCCGTCGAACTGCGTCATAAGACTGTGGCCCATGGTTTCAGCAGTGATGCCCGTTTGGTCGGACACAAAAAATACGGTTCGTTTGATCACGATTTATCTCAGCTAGTGGCGCATTTGCCGCCAAAGTGTTTCATTTAAACCCCGAGCCCACAAGCAGCACTATGAAGCCCTACATCATTCCCTTCGAACAATTGAAGAATACGGACGTCGAACTCGTCGGCGGCAAGAACGCGTCCATCGGCGAAATGATCTCGGGCTTGACGACGCTCGGCGTTTCGGTGCCCGGCGGCTTTGCGACCACCTCCCACGCGTACCGGGACTTCCTTGCGCAAGGCGGCCTCGAAGAACGCATCCGCAACGTTCTGTCGACGCTGGATGTCGATGACGTCGAAAGACTGGCCGTGGTCGGCGCGCAGATTCGCGGGTGGATGCTCGCCACGCCGTTCCCGAAGAGACTGCAGGACGAAGTTGTGGCTGCGTGGCGCAAGATGGGTGCCGGGATTGCCGGCGTGGAGTTCGCGGTTGCGGTGCGTTCCTCTGCGACGGCCGAAGATTTGCCGGAAGCCTCCTTCGCCGGCCAGCAGGAGACGTTCCTCAACGTGCGCGGCGAGCAACACCTGCTCGCGTGCATGCATGAAGTGTATGCTTCCCTATTCAACGATCGGGCAATCGCCTACCGCGTCCACAATAACTTTGAGCATGGTGCAGTAGCGCTCTCGGTCGGTGTGCAGCACATGGTGCGCAGCGATTTGGGGAGTGCTGGCGTGATGTTCACGCTCGACACGGATTCGGGTTTTCGCGACGTAGTGTTCATCACCGCCGCCTACGGTTTGGGCGAGACCGTGGTCCAGGGCGCCGTCAATCCCGACGAGTTCTATGTGTACAAACCGGCGC
>JALYIW010000244.1 GCA_030775625.1 Pseudomonadota bacterium
CGAATGCCGAAGAGGACAAGAAGTTCCGTGAGCTCGTCAACGCGCGCAATAAGGCCGACGCGACCATTCATACGGTCGAGAAGGCGCTCAAGGATGCCGGCGACAAGATCTCCGATGAGGAGAGGAATGCGGCGACGGAGGCAGTGGCTGCGGTCAAAGCGGCGATGAGCGGCGATGACCGCGAAGATATCGAGCGCAAGACCCAGGCGTTGGACGCGGCGTCCACGGCGCTGCTGCAGAAAATGTACGAGCAATCGGCGGGCAGTTCGGGCGGCGGCACCGGCAGCGACGGCAATAGTTCCGCGGGACACACGCAAAGTCCCAAAGACGACGTCCTCGATGCCGAGTTCGAGGAAGTCAAGGAAAGTGATCGCAAGAAGGCCTAGGGCGGCACTCGCTAGGAAAGATTGGATTGGTGAGCTGAACCGCCGGTATTAGGGTACCGGCGGTTCGTTTTTATGGGTCGTTCCCATAAGGTGAGCAATGGCGAAGCACGATTACTACAAGCTCCTGGATGTGGCCAAAACCGCCACGGAAGCCGACATTAAAAAAGCCTATCGCCGACTGGCCATGAAGCATCATCCGGACCGCAATCCGGACGATCCTGAATCGGAGCACAAGTTCAAAGAATGCAAAGAGGCCTATGAGGTTCTTTGCGACCCGCAGAAGCGGGCCGTCTATGATCAGTTCGGCCACGCCGGGCTCGAAGGCGGACGCGGCGGCGGCTTCAGCGCGGGCGAGGCGTTCGGCGACATTTTTGGCGAGATGTTCGGCGACATTTTTTCGGGCGGCCAACGCGGCCGGTCGCAGGTGTTTCGCGGGGCCGATTTGCGCTACGAACTCGAGCTGAACCTGGAACAAGCGGTTTTCGGCACCTCAACCGAGATTCAGATTCCTTCTCTGTCGGAATGCAAAACCTGCAAGGGCTCCGGTGCCGCCAAGGGATCCACGCCCAAGACTTGCGACACCTGCGGGGGCCAGGGTCAAGTTCGGGTTCAACAGTCGATTTTCACCATCCAGCAGCCCTGCCCGCGGTGCAAGGGCCGCGGCAAGGTCATCAGTAATCCCTGCGATACCTGTTTCGGCCAGGGCCGCGTGCGGCAGGAGAAGACGCTGCCGGTCACCGTCCCTGCCGGCGTCGACAACGGCGATCGCATTCGCCTGAACGGCGAGGGCGAAGCGGGGCGCAACGGTGGTCCCGCCGGCGACCTGTATGTCGAGGTTCGGGTGCGCGAACACGCCATTTTCGAACGCGATGGCAGCCATTTGTCCTGTGAAGTGCCCATCACCTTCACCACGGCGGCTTTGGGGGGGGCCGTGGAAGTACCGACCCTCAACGGCGAAGTGGTCTTGAAAATTCCGAGCGAGACGCAATCAGGGCGCGTGTTCCGAGTGCGCGAAAAAGGCGTGCGCCCGGTGCGGGGCGGCGCGGCCGGGGATTTGTTCTGCCGGGTGGTGGTGGAGACCCCTGTGGGTTTGGGGGCCGAGCAGAAGGAGCTTTTGAAGAAATTCGAGGTGTCCTTGCAGCAGGGCAGCCACCGTCCGCGGGAGCAGTCCTTTCTGGACGGCGTCAAAAAATTCTTCACTGGCGCGGCTGAATAGTTTGGCGATGCATACACTGGCGATATTCGGCATCAGTGGGCGCATGGGCCAGTCGCTGCTGCGGGCCTTGCGGGAGACACCTGACCTGCGCTTGAGCGGCGCGATCGCCTCGGCCGGCAGCAGCCGGCTGGGTCAGGACGCGGCCGCGGAGGGTGAATCGAACGGCGTGAGGGTCACCGCGGATCCAGTAGCGGGCCTTCGCGGCGCATCGGTTGCGGTGGACTTCAGCGCCGCTTCTGCGGCCGCGGACCATGTCCACGCCTGCGTGACGGCGGGTGTTCCCGTGCTGGTCGGCACCACCGGCCTCGACGCGGCCGGCCGCGGGCTTCTCGCGCAGGCTGCGACCCATATCCCGGTCCTGATAGCCCCCAACACCAGCGTCGGCGTCGGGGTGTTGACGAAATTAGTCTCGATGGCCGCGGCAGGTCTGGGGCCCGCCTTTGATATCGAAATTTCCGAAGCTCATCATCGGTTGAAGCGCGACGCCCCCTCGGGGACAGCGCTGGCGTTGGGCGAAGCCGCAGCAGCGACGCGTGGCCAGACTTTGCAAGAGGTTGCCATCTACGAGCGCACGGCCTTAAGCCAGCCGCGAACGCCTGGCAGCATCGGTTTTTCGGTGGTGCGTGCGGGCGACATCGTTGGAGAACACACCGTGACCTTCGCTGCCGCCGGGGAGAGGGTGGAAATTACCCATCGCGCCACCGATCGGATCATTTTCGCGCGCGGCGCCTTGCGGGCAGCACGGTGGCTGATCGGGCGCCCCGCGGGCCTGTATGCCATGCAAGATGTCATCGGGCTGTAGAAGAGGCATGGACAGTCCTCGCCGGCATGGTTAATATTCGCGCCCGGAAACTGGCTGCGAATTTTAACCCATGAAGCGGGAGGACGTTTTAGCGAACGCCTCCCGCTTTGCGCATCTGCGGAAAGCGCCGTAGCGCGAAGCGAGGAACCGGAGTGTCGACCCCTGCAGTGCTTGCTCTCGAAGATGGCACGGTGTTCCGTGGCGTCTCAGTAGGCGCAAAAGGCAACACGACCGGTGAAGTAGTTTTCAATACGTCGATGACCGGATATCAAGAGATCCTCACGGATCCCTCGTATTGCCGGCAGATCGTCACCCTTACTTATCCGCACGTCGGAAACACGGGCACCAACCCGGAAGATCTGGAATCCGGTACCGTCTATGCGGCCGGCCTGGTGATTCGCGATTTGCCCCTGCTGCATTCGAACTGGCGTGCGACCGAGTCGCTTTCGAGCTTTCTGCTGCGCTGCAAAGTGGTGGCGATTGCCGACATCGACACGCGCAAGCTCACCCGCTTGCTGCGCGAGAAAGGCGCCCAGTCAGGGTGCATCCTGACCGGGGACAACATTGACGAAACGGCGGCTGTGCGCGCCGCGAAAATGTTTCCGGGCCTGAAGGGCATGGATCTCGCGAAAGCCGTGTCGACCAAGAAGATCTATCAGTGGAACGACGGTCTGCTGTGGAAGACCTCGGCCAAGCCGCCCCGCCCGCAAAGCCGGCTGCATGTGGTGGCTTACGACTTCGGCATCAAGCGCAACATCCTGCGCATTCTGGCGGAACATGGGTGTCGTATGACTGTGGTGCCCGCAAAAACACCAGCAGATCAGGTATTTGCAATGAATCCTGATGGTATTTTCTTAAGTAATGGACCCGGTGATCCCGAGCCCTGCGATTACGCCATCGAGGCCATAGCTAAGTTCTTGGAAACGGATTTACCGGTATTCGGGATTTGCCTCGGCCATCAGCTGCTGGGGCTGGCGAGCGGCGCGAAGACGGTCAAAATGAAGTTCGGCCATCATGGCGCCAATCATCCGGTTGCGGAAATTGATTCTGGGAAGGTGCTCATCTCCAGTCAAAACCACGGATTCGCAGTCGATGAGTCGTCGCTGCCCAACACACTGCGAACCACGCATCGTTCGCTGTTCGACGGCTCCTTGCAGGGATTGGCGCGAACCGACCGGCCCGCGTTCAGTTTCCAAGGACACCCAGAAGCCAGTCCCGGTCCGCACGATCTGCGGCTGCTGTTCGAACACTTTGTTTATTTGATGGTGAAACGGCTGCAGCTCAATTCGCGCGGCCGCACCCCCGTCATACAAAAACCGGCCGAGAGTTAGAGTGCCCAAGCGAACAGATCTCGACAGCATCCTCATCATCGGTGCGGGTCCCATCATCATCGGCCAGGCTTGCGAGTTCGACTACTCCGGAGCTCAAGCCTGTAAGGCATTGAAAGAAGAAGGATATCGAGTCATTTTAGTGAACTCGAATCCGGCGACCATCATGACGGATCCGGAAACCGCCGATTCGATCTACATCGAGCCCATCAACTGGCGCACGATTGCCAGCATTATCGAGAAGGAGCGTCCGAGCGCCTTATTGCCCACCATGGGCGGCCAAACGGCACTCAATACGGCGCTGGATCTGGTGCGCGAAGGGGTCTTGGACAAATATGCGGTCGAGATGATCGGCGCTTCGCAGCGGGCCATCGACATGGCTGAGGACCGGGAGCTATTCCGGCGCGCCATGGCGGACATCGGTCTCGAGACCGCGCGCGCGCGCATTGCGCACAGCATGGAAGAGGCGTTGGCGGTGCAGGCGGAAATTGGTTTTCCAACCGTCATCCGGCCCTCCTTTACTTTGGGCGGCAGCGGCGGAGGGATTGCCTACAACCGCGAGGAATTCGAAGCAATCGTGGCGCGGGGTTTCGATGCGTCGCCGACCAACGAGGTGCTGCTCGAAGAGTCCGTGCTCGGCTGGAAAGAATATGAAATGGAAGTCGTCAGGGACCGGGTCGACAATTGCATCATCGTTTGTTCGATCGAAAACCTTGATCCGATGGGCGTGCACACCGGCGACTCGATCACCGTCGCCCCTGCCCAAACGCTGACCGACCGCGAATACCAGCGGCTGCGCGACGCCTCGATCGCGGTGCTGCGCAAAATCGGCGTCGACACCGGGGGGTCGAACGTGCAGTTCGCCGTCAATCCGGATGACGGGCGCGTGCTGGTGATCGAAATGAATCCGCGGGTTTCGCGCTCTTCGGCACTGGCCTCCAAGGCCACCGGCTTTCCGATCGCCAAGATCGCGGCAAAATTGGCCGTGGGCTACACCCTGGATGAGCTCAAGAACGAAATCACGGGAGGCGCCACCCCGGCCTCGTTCGAGCCGACCATCGACTATGTGGTCACGAAAATTCCGCGCTTCACCTTCGAAAAATTTCCCGGCTCCAACACGCGGCTGACCACGCAAATGAAATCCGTGGGCGAGGCGATGGCAATCGGCCGAACTTTTCAAGAGTCGATGCAAAAGGCGCTGCGCAGTTTGGAAACCGGCTGCGATGGTTTCAGCGAACAGTTGGCCGTGCCGCTGACCGACGAAACCTCGGAGATGCTGTCCTACGAGTTGCGCTGGCCGGGGCCGAATCGAATATTATACGTGGCCGATGCCTTCCGCGCCGGCTGGACCCAAACCCAAGTCTTCGATGCCACCAAGATCGATCCCTGGTTCCTGGCGCAAATCGAGGATTTGGTGCGCGAGGAAATCTCGTTGAGTTCGCAAGGCTTCGAAAGCCTGGATCTGGCGCGATTGCGGGCGCTAAAGCGCAAGGGCTTCGCCGATTCGCGCATCGCGAAATTGGTTGCGCGGGACGAGTCAACGATTCGCACCCGCCGCCGCAAATTGGGGCTGCACCCGGTATACAAACGCGTCGACACTTGCGCCGCCGAATTCTCGACCTCCACGGCGTACTTGTATTCGACCTACGAAGAAGAGTGCGAAGCCAACCCGAGCAGCAGCCGCAAGATCATGATTTTAGGCGGCGGCCCGAATCGAATCGGACAGGGGATCGAATTCGATTATTGCTGCGTGCACGCCGCCATGGCGCTGCGCGAGGATGGTTTCGAGACCGTAATGGTGAATTGCAATCCCGAGACTGTATCCACGGATTACGACACGTCGGATCGGCTGTATTTCGAGCCCCTTACCTTCGAAGACGTCATGGAGATCATAGAGAAGGAAAAGCCGGAGGGCGTGATCGTGCAATACGGGGGGCAAACCCCGTTGAAATTGTCGCGAGCGCTGGCGGCGGCGGGCGCACCCATCATCGGCACCTCGCCCGACAGCATCGACGTCGCGGAGGATCGCGAGCGATTCCAAAAGCTGGTGATGACTTTGAAACTCAAGCAGCCGGCGAATGCCTCGGCACGCACCGAGGATTCGGCGGTATTGCTGGCGCGAGATGTGGGCTATCCCTTGGTGGTTCGCCCGAGTTATGTTCTCGGCGGCCGGGCAATGGAGGTCGTCTTCAACGAGGATGACCTGCGTCAGTACATGAGCGATGCCATGAAAGTGTCGAACGACAGCCCGGTGTTGCTCGATCGTTTTCTGGATTTGGCCATCGAAGTGGACGTGGATGCGGTGTGCGACGGTGAGAACGTGCTGATCGGCGGCATCATGGAGCACATCGAACAGGCGGGCGTGCATTCCGGCGATTCCAGCTGTTCGCTGCCGCCGTACAGTTTGAGCCGGGAAATTCAAGAGGAGCTGCGACAGCAGACGCGCAAACTCGCAAAGGCGCTGAATGTGGTGGGCTTGATGAACATCCAATTCGCCATCCAAAGCGGGGTCATCTACATTTTGGAAGTCAATCCGCGCGCCTCCCGCACCGTGCCCTTCGTCTCCAAGGCGACAGGAATCCCACTCGCCAAGGTAGCTGCGCGGGTGATGACGGGAAAGACCCTCGCCATGCAAGGGCGAACCCACGAGAGCATCCCGCCGTATTTTTCCGTCAAGGAGGCGGTGTTCCCTTTCAACAAGTTCCCCGAGGCCGATCCCATCCTCGGACCGGAAATGAAGTCGACTGGTGAAGTGATGGGCACGGGGCACACGTTCGGCGAGGCCTACGCGAAGGCGCAGGCGGCCTC
>JALYIW010000245.1 GCA_030775625.1 Pseudomonadota bacterium
CTCTTGGGTTTGCTCAAGAGAGCTGGGATATCCTCGAAACGCTTAATCTTCAAGACGAGCCGCGGCCGGCGAAAAATCCCCGATGAGTCCGCGCCCGGCGAACGAGTGACTTTGGTGACCATGTGCTTCCCCCCGGAAGACTTGAAAACAAGCTAAAAGATCGCTTGCTGTGAGGGGGCACAAAACCGTTAGGCTTCGCAGTGCGCGTGATGCGCATATCGTCACTGGCGACCCCGCTATCGTCAGACTTCCTCGTGGAAGTCCCTTAGACCGGTGGTTTTGCGTCCCCGCCTTTCGGCGGGTTTGCCCTTAAACAGCCTCCATACTATGCGATGGATTCCTCGTCCTTGTAAAGCGCTATTTAGGGAGGGGTCTTAGCCCATTAAAAGCAGTGCTTCAGCGTGTTCCACGGCTTCCGGGGTGCCGCAAACCACGACCACGTCGCCCTCTTTGAAGATGGTATCCGGTCCGGGTTCGCGTCCGACGATACCGTCGCGCCGCACTGCACTAACCGAGGCTCGAGAGCCCCGCTGCGCCACCTCTGCAAGGCTGCGGCCCACGGCCCATGCGTGCGGCGGCAGGATGACGCTGTGCAATTCCTCACGAAAGGCATGAGTATCGGCGAGACGCTCCGCTCCCGCGGCGCGAAAGTATTGGCGCAACATGCTGTAGCGATGACTTCGAATATCGTTCACGGTGCGAATCACCCGAGGCACGGGCAGCTTCAATAGCAGCAGCAAGTGCGACAGCAACATGAGGCTGGCCTCGAAAGTCTCCGGCACCACCTCCGTGGCGCCGGCGGCCTGCAATTCTTCGAGCTTGGTGTCGTCCTGGGTCCGCACGAGTATGGGGACGTCGGCACGCAGTTCGCGCACCGAGCGCAGGATTCGCAGCGCCACTTCGGGATTCGCGAAGGTCACGACCACGCAACTGGCGCGCGAAACGCCGACGTTTTCCAGCACCTTGATCTGACCGGCGTCGCCGTAAATCACCGGGTCGCCTGCCTGCCTGCCGGCGCGAATCCGATACGCGTCCACATCGAGGGCGATGTATTCGAAGCCAGTCGATTCGAGCACGCGCGCGATATTTTGCCCGACACGGCCGAAGCCGCAGATCACGACGTGGTCGCGTTCCGCCACCGCCAATGCTGCCTGCGTTTCGCGCATGGCTTCACTGTGCGGCGGACCGGCTTCGCCGAGCAAGGCGCGGGTGATACGTCGATTGTGCCGGATGAGAAGCGGCGATAGCACCATGCTGAGCACGGTGGCCGCCAGCAGCGGCTGCACCACGGCGGGTTCGAGCAATTCGCGCCGCAGCAATAGAATCAACAGTGCAAAGCCGAATTCCCCGCCTTGACCGACCACTACCCCGGTTCGCAGGGATTTGAACCAACTCTTGGTCGCAGGCTTCGCGGCAAGGGTGACGACGGCTGCTTTGAGCACCAGCATTCCTGCGAGTATCGCCGTGGTCAGCCCCAGGTTACGCAACAGCAAGCCCACATCGAGCAGCATTCCGACGGTGATGAAAAACAGGCCGAGCAATACTTCGCGGTAGGAACGGATCGTCGCCTCGATCTGATGCCGAAACTCGGTTTCCGCCAGCATCATGCCGGCGAGAAATGCCCCGAGCGCCAGCGACAGACCCACGGCATGAGTGGCCCAAGCCGAGGCCAGGACGGCGAGCAACACGGCGAGAGAAAATAACTCCGCGGAACGCACCGAGGCTATGGATAAAAACAGCGGCCGCAACAACCACCGTCCGGCGCCAAGTACCAGCAGCAGGGCGAGAACGGCGATGCCGATGGCACTGGCGATGTGCATAGGGTCGACCGCCTGTCCGGCCCCGGTCACCACCGATACCAGAGCGAGGAATAGTGGAAAGCTTAAATCCTGAAACAGACAGATCGCGACGGCCAGCCGCCCATGCGTGCGATTA
Source organism: Pseudomonadota bacterium (assembly GCA_030775625.1). Lineage (GTDB taxonomy): Bacteria > Pseudomonadota > Gammaproteobacteria > Steroidobacterales > Steroidobacteraceae > Bog-1198. The sequence goes on from JALYIW010000245.1 coordinate 1,936, forward strand.
TTCTCGGACTGCTCGATGAGCTGCGAAATGATGATTGCCGTCGATGACATGGCCACGGCGCCGCCGATGACCACCGCAACCGCCAGGGGAATCTGAAACAGCACCGCCGCGCCGACCGCGACGACAGCGGTGGTGAGCAGCACCTGCGCTCCGCCGACGCCCAGCACTTCCCACCGCATCGCGATCAGGCGCGGCAGTGAAAACTCCAGCCCCAGCGTGAATACCAGAAATACCACGCCGAAATCAGCCAGCAGTTGCGTCGTCGCGTTTTCCGCGACCAGCGACAATGCGTGCGGCCCGAGCGCCATGCCCACCACGAGATATCCGAGGATCGCCGGCAACTTCAGTTTGCGTACGCCCGCGATCACGCATACCGAGGCGGCGAGCAGTATCAGAATCTGAAGTAGCGGATCGTTGTGTGGCAAGTCCTCGAACTCAACGTCGGCGGCGTCGCATTGCCTGCTAGCATATAGCGATGAGTCTCGGGTTTCGCAGAAACTCAGAAACTCCCTAGGCCCGAGGCTTCCGCAAAACGGTATCGCCAATACGCGCCAATGGACTCGTCCGCAAATGGCGCATAGGGGCCGGCGCTCGACCAGGTTTTATCGAAGTATTCGCCAATCGCGCGTGCCGACGCGGCCTGTCCCGGCATGCGCAACTCGACGCCGGCCGTGAGATTCAAGTCGCCGAGATTGCGGCGAGTAAAATTGGCAGAGCCCAAATTCACCAATATATCGTTGGCGTGCCGGACGATCAGTAGTTTGGTGAGCACGGATGACCGATCGATCGGGTACCAACGCACCTCGATGTGTCCGCTGCCGTACCGAATGAGTTCGCCGGCCACGGCGGGGTTCGGAATTTGATCGGAGTCCAGCAGCACCTGCAGACGCACCCCCCGCGCGGCCGCGCCGAGGACCGCATCGACAAATCGCCGATCGCTCAAGCGGCTTGCGGCGACATAGAGTTGGTCGTTGCCGCGGGCGGCGGCGATGGCATCGAGCAATGCCGCGGCAAGGGCTCCTTCCGTGAGAAATCGCACGTCGATCGACCCGACGCCGCGGCCGCCGAATTGCGGGGCGGCGGGGAGGCGGTCATCGTCGGTCGACCATCCGGCGATTTGCAGCTCGCTGGCGGCGATGTCATGAGCGAGCGATCCGCGAATCAGCAAAGCGGTATTCAACCCAGAAGCCGCAGAAGCGGCGATGCTGATCCAACCGCCGTTTCCATCGTCGGCCACCAGGACCTGGCGTGCATCGGATTTGAAATTCAACCTGCGAAACCAGGCGGGCAAAGTGATCCTTCCCGGAATCTCATCGTAGGGATCGCTCCACCATCCAAAGCACAGACGCCATATGCTGGAATAAACCGGGTTCGAGTCCCGCAAGCGATCCAGGCGCACGCGTGCGACCATGACGCCGGCTGCTTCCAGCGCCGCCAGATATTTGGCAGGCGTAGCGCCGAAGACTTCGTTGCCGGGGTCGGTGACCAAAATTACTTTGAGATTCGGGCGGGCGCGCCGCCGTGTCACGAGGCGCTGCGACAGTTCCCGGGACAGCGGCGATTGATCGAGAACGATCATTTGCTCGGCGCGATCGATGGCCATGAGCTGCCGAGAGAGTACTTGCGGATGCAGACGCGAATCGGCCAAGAAATCCACATCGGACTCAGCGACACGCGCCATGGACGAGCCGACGTGGGTACCCAAGGGCATGGGCTTACCCGAGTTCCAGAAGGCGACGGTGATCCACGCCAACAGGGATACCAGTACAATAATTTTTACGCCGCGTGCGAATTGCACGCGGTTACTCCGATTCCGTCGTCTGCGCCTCAGCGGACTCTATGGCCGTGCCGATTTCCATCCAGCGTGCCTCTAGGGAAGCCGCGTCTCGCCCCAACTCTGCATACCGGGCTTGGGTCTCGCTGTGCATGGGATCTTCGCAAAGCGCCGCCTCCACCAAGGCGCGTTCTGCCGTCACCTCCGCCATGTGGCCCTCGATCTGCTCGATTTCGCGGCGCAGACCACTCAAGGGGCTGCGGCGCCGGCCAGCGCCCTTTGGCGGCGCTTTCGGCGAATTCCCGGGGTTTGCCTGCGGCGCTGCGGCTTTGCCGCGAGACCTCAGCCATTGTTGGTAGTCGTCCAAGTCACCGTCGAAAACCTTGACCTTACCGTCGGCGAGCAGCCACAACGAGTCCGCAACCGTCTTTATCAAATGGCGATCGTGCGAGACCACCAGCAACCCGCCGGCGAAGCTCTGCAGGGCGACCGTCAGGGCATGACGCATGTCGATGTCGAGATGATTGGTGGGCTCGTCCAAAAGCAGCAGGTTCGGCCGCCGCGCAGCCAGCAGAGCCAGCGTCAAACGGGCTTTCTCTCCCCCCGAGAAGCGTCCGACGGAATCAAAGGCGCGGTCGCCTTCGAAACCGAAGCGTCCCAGATGGTCGCGTACGCGTTGCTCGTCACCCGCCGCAAAATCCGCACCGCCGAAATTGCGCAAATGCCAAAACGCGTCGCAATCTGGCTTCAGCTGTTCCAGCCGATGCTGGGCGAAGTAGCCGATGGCAAGATCGGCTGCCGGGATGCGTTTACCGACCAAAGGCAGCGTTTCGCCGGCCAACAACTTGATCAGGGTGGATTTGCCGGCGCCATTCGGACCCAGCAACGCGATTCGGTCGAGGGGTCCGATCGAGAGATTGATGCCGCTGACAACACGAGCGTCCGCGTAACCGCAGGTTGCGGCCTCGACCGTCAGCAACGGGCGTGGAGTCTTCAGGGGTGGCGCAAATTGGAACTCAAAAGGGCTGTCGACGTGCGCGGGAACTATGCGCTCCATGCGTTCCAGCATTTTGATCCGGCTCTGCGCCTGGCGCGATTTGCTGGCGCTGGCGCGAAAGCGATTCACGAAGCCGGTAATCTCCGCGACCCGCCTTGCCTGGCGCGCCTGCAGCGTTACCTGCTGCGCCAGTTCCTCCGCGCGCGTCTTTTCGAACCGGGAGTAGTTGCCCGAGTAGGCATGAATGCTACGATTCTCGATATGCAGCACTCGGTCGATGATGGCATCGAGGAAATCCCGGTCGTGTGAAATCAGTAACAGCGTCCCCGGGAATGCCGCCAGCCATTCCTCCAACCATACGATGGCGTCAAGGTCCAGATGGTTTGTGGGCTCGTCGAGCAACAAGAGGTCAGAGCGCGAACAAAGCGCGCGGGCCATGCTCAAGCGCACGCGCCAGCCGCCCGAGAATTCGGACACGGCACGCTGGTGGTCGGGTGCTTTGAACCCCAGTCCATGCATGATGGCCGCTGCGCGCGCCCGGGCGCGATAGCCGTCCATGGCCTGCAGGGATGCATACGCTTCGGCCAGCGCCATGGCGGCGTCGCGAGCCGCAGCGCTGCGGATGGCCGCCATGACATCGCGCAACTCGGTATCACCGTCCAACACAAATTCGATGGCCAACTCCGGACTCGCGATCAGCTCCTGTTCCACGTAGCCAATTTTCAGGCCGGGGGGCAGATCGATGTCGCCGCGATCAAGAGTCAGTTTGCCGCGAAGCGCCGCAAATAAACTGGATTTGCCGGCGCCGTTGGCTCCGGTGATGCCGACCTTGTCGCCCCGCAAAACGGTGAAGCTGGCGTGCTCGAACAGCGGCTCCGGACCGCGCCGCAGGGTGAGATCCCGAGCCGACAACACGGGCGGCGGCTACGAGGACAGCCGCATCGGCCGCAGCACTGTCGGAGCGCAAAGATTCGCGTGATGCGCCTTTCCGCCCGCCTGCGCCGCCAAAATTGCGAGTAATTTATCCGCTTGCATGGCATCGCCGAATAAGCGGCCTTGAGCATAGTAGCAGCCATGTTGGCGCAAAAATTCCAATTGCTCGCTCGCTTCCACGCCTTCGGCGATCACTTCGAGGTTCAAGCTTTTGCCCATGTCGATGATGGTGCGCACGATGGCCGCATCGTCCGAGTCAACCGCCACGTCGCGCACGAAGGATTGATCGATTTTCAGAGTGCCGATGGGAAACTGCTGCAATGCCGACAGCGAAGAATAGCCGGTGCCGAAATCATCGATCGCGAGGTGCAAGCCCATGCCGTACAGCTCATTCAGAAGGCCGATGGTGCGCTTCGGGTCCGTCATCAACGTGGTCTCGGTCACTTCCAGCTCGAAGCAGGTGGGGGACACTTCGTGTTTGCGGAATACGGCGCGGCAGCGCGCGATGAAACTCGATTGCTTGAGCTGCCGCAGCGAAAGATTGATGGCGATCCGCCCGGGCTGCGGGACGCTCTTTTGCCACTCGCGGTAATCCGAGCAGACGCGGTTCAGCACCCACTCGCCGATGTCCAATATCAGACTGGTCTCTTCGGCCAAGGGAATGAAATGCGAAGGCGATATGTCGCCATGTCCCGGCAGGCGCCAACGCAGCAGCGCCTCCGCGCCGACGATCCGGCCGTCTCGCAAATCCACTTTGGATTGGTACAGGATGACCAGCTCGTCGCGTTCCAACGCCCGCCGCAGCTTGCTCTTCAGCATCAAACGTTCGACTGCCGCTGCGTTCATCTCCGGCACATAGAACGCGCAGGAATTGCCGCCGTTCTGTTTCGAGTGATACATGGCGGCATCGGCGTTACGGATCAAATCGATGACATTTTCCGCATCGTACGGGCAAATGGCCACACCGACGCTGGCCGTCAAGTACACCTCTTGTTGATTCACGTAGAAGGTGCGGCTGATCTCGTCGAGCAAGGTGCGCGCGAGCGCGCCGATGGCGGCGCGATTATCGACATCCACCGGCAAATCATCGATGAACATGGCGAACTCATCCCCCGCCAGGCGGCCGATGACGGTGTCCTTGCTCAAGTTGCGCGTCAGGCGTTCGCTCAATATTTCCAGGGTCCGATCGCCGGCGGAATGGCCGAAAGTGTCGTTGACTTCTTTGAATCGATCCAGGTCGAGATACAGCAGTGCCAGCGAACGCTGATTGCGCCGTGCACGGGCGATGGCCTGCTGCAGCAAGTGCTGGAATTGCATGCGATTGGGCATCTTGGTAAGCGTGTCGTAGCGTGCCAGATAGCGTATACGGCGTTCGGCGCGCTTACGTTCGGTAATATTGCGCGCGACATAGATGTTGCCCTGGAATTGGGGGTCTTGCGTGTCGATCGAGGAACTGGCCATCGAGACCGGGATGGTTTGGCCGCTGGCGGTGCGCAACACGGTCTCGCGCGCCTCCGGTCCCGACTGCGATGGATCGAAGGCACTGCGGTGCACTTCGTCCACGAAGCCGATCAGCGGTTTGCCGAGCAAATCGGATTCTTCGTAGCCAAGTAGTTTCTGAGTGGCCTCATTGCAGCTCTTGACGATGCCGCCGGTCGTGGTCACCAACACCGCATCGCTCAGGCTATTGAGCACGGTGTTGAGATAATTCTTGGTGATGGTGGTTTCGTTCAACTTCTGCCGCATGCGCTCGAGAGCGAATTGCAAATCGCCGAGTTCATCGTGTCGAACCACGTCCAGAGGACGCGTGTAATCACCCTCGCCTATGCGATCGGCGCTCTTGACCAAGGCCGAGATGGGCCGGGCCAACTGGCGCGCAATGAACCATGCGCCCACCAAGCCGAGGGCGAGCAGCGGCAGGGTGATGCCCGCCAGCAGGCCACGCATGCGCTTGAACTGCATTCCTTGATGGCTCTCGAGCTGAGTGCCGATGGTGGCCAGAGTCTCGTGCGTCTTGTCGCGGCTCATCCAGATCTGCAGGCTGCCGACGCGCTTACCGTTCGATGCGCCCGAGGTCGAGCGGATAGCGCTCTGCAAAACCACCGGTCCGGCGCCGGTCTGTTGCGCCGCGGGATTGTTGCCGACGAACATCTCATTGCCATGGGCGTCGAGCACTTCGACGCGCTCGATGTCGCGTTCATCCAGCAGCCGCGCGGCAATGGCGGCGATGGCGGTTTTATTGCCAGAGGTCAGGGCGGGCGTCAGCGACGAGCTGGTGATTTTGCTGAGGCTGCTGGCGCGCGACTCGAGATCGGCTTCGAGTTTCTGGGCGACGGTCGCATAAGTGAGCTGATTCACTTCCGCCGTGTCGACCCGATGCTCGTAATACGCCAAGCCGCCGAGCAACAGCGATAGGATGGCTCCTACGCCCAATGCGAGCAATAAATACTTGGTTTTCAGGCTTCTCGCCATGGTTTGCGCCGGCCGTTTGCTGTGCGGAACGGCAGAATCATACCCCTTCGCGCCCAACGCTATAAGGGGGCAGGTACAATCATCTATTCAGACACCGTTTGCCCGTGTAGGGTGGGAACTGCGGTGCAATAGGAGCGCAAGCAGTGGGCACCCAGGCGCAATCATGCGGTCAAGTCGCCGGTTTTTCCGCGGTCGGTGGCATTGCGCCGTGAACCGGGCGGAACTCACCGGTAAGGTACGCAGCCACATCATCGAGCTTGCGGCGCCCGAATGCGCGCTCCATGTCCATGCGGTGGCGCCTTTTCTCAATTTGCGCCGCGCCGCCCTGGCCGATGGATTCGATCTATCCCCGGTCAGCAGCTTTCGCGATTTTTCGCGTCAATTGAGTATATGGAACGGAAAATTCAGCGGCGAGAAGCCGCTGCTCGACGAGTTTGGCCGGACGCTCGACGCCGACCAACTGTCACCCATGGAACGCGTCGACGCGATTTTGCTTTGGTCCGCCCTTCCCGGAGCGAGCCGCCATCACTGGGGGACCGACCTCGACCTCATCGATCGCAATGCCGCTGCGCCGGGCTATCGGGTACAGCTGACGCCCGAGGAGTTCGCGACATCAGGACCATTCGCAGCCATGGCCGAATGGCTCGATGTCAACGCGCAGCGGTTCGGATTTTTCCGCCCGTTTCGCGGCGTACTGTCAGGCGTCCAACCCGAACCTTGGCATTTCAGCTTTGCACCGCTTGCCGACGAGGCTCGCCGGCGATTGACTCCGGCGGTGCTGCGTGAGGCGATCGACGCCGCGCCACTGCTCGGCAAGGAACAGGTGCTGGCGCGGCTCGAGGAGCTGCACGCGCGCTACGTCGCGGCTATCGACTTGCCTTAAGCCGATGGCAACGTTCGAGGCCGCCCATGTCGGCCCGCAAACCCGGCGCCGCGATCAAGCCCAAAGGGTCTTCAAATGGCTCAACATGAGCCCCCGGACTTGGCCCAACTGATTGTCGCCTGAAGTAAATAAAGGCGGATTTCGCCGCAGCATGAGCCAGCGTTCGGTACGCAGCACGCGGCCCAAAAAGACCACGTTGCGATCAATGGCTTCGAGATAGGGATTTTTGCCGCCGAACAAGGGCTCGATGAACCGGTAGGCGTGTTCGAACTCTCCCTCGAGCCGCTGCAGGCGCGTTTCGCGCACGAAACCGGGAGTGTGTCTTAGCAAATCCAGGCCCGAGCTGTACCGAACCCGCAGCGCACCGTCGGAACCGGGCGCGGCGGCAATGCCGCCGAGCACGAATTCGGGATACAACCGGTCGCGGCACTTTTCCAGATAGCAGCGATCGGCCATCTGCGCGATCAGATCCGCAGTGCCCAACAGATGTCCGAGCTTGCGATCGCGCGGATCGGACAGCTGTATTTGATCGAGTTTGATTTCATAGCCCGTGAAGTGGACGATTCGCGTCGAAATCGGCACCCAAGTTTCCATGCCGATGGTGGGAAGGAATCGGGCCAAGAAACGCGCGCTGCGCGTCACGTGATACAGGGTGAATTCGGCACCGTTGCGATGCAGCCGGTCTTCGAATTCGCGGATATATCCCGCGTCATGAAATAGCGACGTGACCAGCGCCATGACCGCGCGTTCAGGTCCGATACGCATTCGAGTCTCGGCGGTGCGCTCGTGCCCCACCAGCAGCCGCGCCATCGCCAGGGTCATGTCCAAGGAGTGTTGGCGGTCGTGATAGACCGTGTCGACGCCATGGTACCCCGGCATGCGTCCGGTGAAGAGCTTGTCGAATTCGTCAAAAGCGATTGCAACTCTTTCGAATGACTCGCCCGGCCATGTTTCGACGAACAGTTCGCGCACCGCAGCGGTGACCGCCGCAGTAGAACTGACTTGGACTGAATTCGTCACGTCGTAATCGTTACGGCGAAGGTCGTGCATTAGCGGGAGCTTAAACTCTCAGGGCTTTGGGCGCTACGTGCCTGGTTCTCTATTATGCGGAAAAGTCGACGGCGAAAAACCCATATGTCAAAGCATCCGGGGCCGTGAATTAAGTCAACAATCGCCGGCGGCGGCATCGGCGGCGCCGAGGCCGGCGCGGCCGATTTTTCACGCGGCGATGCCGGTCTGCTTGAGCAGCGGCCGTACGTCGGGTTCCCGGCCGCGGAACCGCACGAACGCGTCCATCGCGTCCAGGCTGCCGCCGCGCGCCAGAATCGCATCGCGGAAGCGTAGCGCGGTCGCGCTGTCGAATACCCCGGCTGCCTCGAAGGCCTCGAAAGCATCGGCCGCAAGAACTTCAGCCCATTTGTAGCTGTAGTACCCCGCGGCGTAGCCGCCCGCAAAGATGTGCGCGAAACTCGCGGGCATTCTATTGAAAGGCGCGGCCGGGACCACCGCCACCCGCTGCCGCACTCCAGCGAGGGTTTGGGCCACCGTCGCGCCGACCAGCGGGTCGAAATTGACGTGTAACTCGAAGTCGAAAGTCGCGAGTTCGATTTGCCGCAGAGTATCGAGCGCCGCATTGAAGGTACGAGTCCCCAACAACCGCTGCAGCATCTCGCTCGGCAACGGTTCGCCGGTTTCCACGTGAGCGGAGATGAGCGGCAAAACTTCCGGACGCCATACGAAGTTCTCCATGAACTGGCTGGGCAGCTCTACCGCGTCCCAAGCCACGCCGTTGATGCCGGCGATGCTAGGATAGGCGACGCGCGTCAGCATGTGATGCAGCCCGTGGCCGAATTCGTGAAATAAGGTGGTCACTTCGTCGTGGGTCAGAAGGGACGCGGCGGCGCCAAGCGGCGCGGTGAAGTTGCAGACCAACTGGGCCACCGGCAGCGCACTACCCGACGGCAAGGACTTCGCGACGACGCACTCGTCCATCCACGCGCCGCTGCGTTTCTCGGCGCGAGCATACGGATCCAAGAAAAAGCCGGCGATTACCCGGTCCTCTTGATCGAGCAAATCGTAGTAGCGCACGCTGGGATGCCAAACCCCGACCCCGGGCCGCTCGCGTACCATGATCCCATACAGACGTCTTATCAGGCCGAACAGTCCCTCCAAGACCTTGGGCAACGGAAAATATGGCCGCAACCCTTCCTGCGATACCCTGAAACGGCTTTCCTGTAGGCGCTCGCTATAGAACGCGAGGTCCCAGGCGTTGAGCTTGCGGCCGGCAAATTCCTCGAGATCCGAAAATTCTTGGCTGGCCGCGGGCCGGCAGCGCCGCGCCAGATCCTCCAAAAAGGCGAGCACCTGCTTGCTGCTCTTGGCCATGCGCGTGGCCAGGGCATAGTCCGCAAAATTCTTGAACCCCGCCAGCTGGGCCAGTTCGTGGCGTAACGGCAAGATTTCCGCGATGACGGGATTGTTGTCGAATTGGCCGGCGCTCGGGCCGAGTTCGGAAGCCCTGGTAACCCAGGCTTGATAAATGTCGCACCGCAGTTGCGGACTTTCCGCGCTGGATAGGATGGTCGTGTAAGTGGGTTGGTCGAGCTTGAACAGCCAGCCGGTTTGATCGGCTTCGCGGGCATCGGCGGCCGCGCGATCGACGGCATTGGCGGGCAATCCGGCGAGTTCCGAACTGTGCGTGACTCGGCGCGTATACGCACGCCCGGCATCGAGGACGTTCTCGGAAAATTTCGTAGACAGCTGTGCCAGGCGCTGGGCGACCTCGCGATAGCGGCTCTTTTCAAGCGGTTGTAAATCGACGCCGGCAAGCTTGAAATCGCGCAGCGCATTGTCGACCACCTTGCGCTGCGACGGATCGAGAGAGTTGCCTTCGTGGCTCAACACATGGGCATAACCGGCCTGCAAGGCGGTATTCTGTCCCAGTTCAGAGGAGTAGGCCGTCAGCAGCGGCAAGCATTCGTTGAAAGCCTCGCGCATGTCGGCGGAATTGGCCACGGCGTTCAGATGGCCTATGGGGCTCCACACCCTGCTCAATCGGTAGCTCAGTTCTTCGACTGGAACGACCAGCGAAGCGAAGGTGGGTTGCGGCTGCGCGGTCAACTCCGCAAGACGCGCTCTATTCTCCTTGAGCACGGCGTCGAGCGCCGGGCGTGCGTGCTTGGCTTCAATGCGGTCGAAGGCGGGCAGCGATTCCAATTCAAGCAGAGGGTTCGTCACCCTGCAATTCTATCAGACGTACGGCGGCATCCGGGTGGCGCCCACGCCCACCACCCTGGCGCTCTTCGCGAGTCCGAGAGCCATGCAGTATATTACCGGGCCGTACGCCGTTCTTTGATGGAGTATTAAGTGTCGGACCAAGCCTTCGATCTCATTTGCGTCGGCGGCGGGAGCGGCGGTCTGGCTTGCGCCCAACGGGCCGCCGAATACGGCGCTAAGGTGGCTGTGATCGAATCGGGCCGCCTGGGAGGCACCTGCGTGAACGTCGGGTGCGTTCCCAAGAAGGTCATGTGGAACGCGGCCGGCCTGGCGCTGGGTTTGCAAGATGCGGGCGACTACGGCTTCGACGTCACGGTGGGAGACATGGATTGGTCGGCCTTGAAGCGCAAGCGCGACGCGTACCTGGTGCGGCTGAACAACATTTACGAACGCAATCTCGACGCCAAGGGCGTGAGCTACCTGCGCGGCGCCGCCCGCTTTCTGGACAAGAACACGGTCGAAGTGAACGGTAAGCGTTGCAGCGCGCCGCACATCGTCATCGCGACCGGCGGCACCCCATGGGTGCCCAAGTTGAGCGGGGCGGCGCTCGGGATCACCTCAGATGGATTCTTCGATCTGCAGCACCGGCCGAAACGCGTGGCCGTCATCGGCAGTGGCTATATCGCCTGCGAGTTAGCCGGCGCGTTCCACGAATTGGGCAGTGCGGTCGAGCTGTTCATCCGCACTGAACGCTTGCTGCGCCACTTCGACGCCATGCTCGGAAGATCCTTGATGCGCGAGATGCGCGCGCATGGAATCACCATTCACGAACAGGTCACCCCGAGCGCACTACGCGAGGAGTCGGGCTCGAAGACTCTGGTGGCGCAGGATGGGCGAGAGTTTTCCGGGTTCGATTGCGTGTTGTGGGCCGTGGGACGCAGCCCGAATGTCATGGGCCTGGATTTGGCAAAGATAGGCATAACGCTCGATGATTGCGACTACATACCCACCGACGAGTTTCAAAACAGCAGAATCCCGAGTATCTACGCCATCGGCGACGTGACCGGCCGCGCCGCCTTGACGCCGGTGGCGATCGCCGCCGGCAGACGGCTGAGTGATCGTTTGTTTGGCGGTCAAGCGGATCGCCGCCTGAACTACGGCATGATTCCCACCGTAGTGTTCACGCATCCGCCCATCGGCACCGTGGGGGCGAGTGAAAGCGAAGCTCGGGCGCAGCATGGCGAGGCCGTAACAGTGTACATAGCCGATTTCACGCCCATGTACCACGCGATGACCGCGCGCAAGTCGCACACCGACATGAAGCTCGTGTGTGTAGGGCCGGAGCAGAAAATCATCGGCTGCCACATCATCGGCGCCGGCGCCGATGAAATGCTGCAAGGCTTTGCGGTGGCGATCCGCATGGGCGCCACCAAACGTGATTTCGACGACACAGTGGCTATTCACCCGACCAGCGCCGAAGAACTGGTGACCATGCGCTAAGTGTGCTGAACGAGCGCCTGCAGAACGGGTTTGGTATCCGGACGGATGCCGCGCCAGAGCAAGAACGATTCCGCCGCCTGCTCGACCAGCATGCCCCAGCCTTTGCTGGTGCGCGCCGCATGCAGAGATTTCGACCATAGGGTGAACGGAGTGTGTCCGCGTCCGTATGCCATGTCGTAGCAGACGGTTTGTTCGCCGACGATGCCTGCCGGCAGCAGCGGCGTTTCTCCCTGCAGACTGGCCGAGGTCGCATTGATGATGAGATCGTAGGACGGAGCGCGTAAATCACCGAATCCACAACCCGAGATCTGCCCCATGTCGGCGAATTCTATCGCCAGCTTGCGCGCCCGGTCGGGCGTTCGATTGGCGATCACCAGTTCGCGCAGTTCTCTTTCCAATAGCGGACCGAGCACTCCGCGGACCGCGCCGCCGGCCCCGAGGATCAAAATTCTCTTATCGGTGAGGCTGATACCGAGGTTGCGCTCGAGATCCGCCGTCAGACCAAGCCCATCGGTGTTATCACCGAGCAACGAAGTGTCCTTGAAGAACGCAATGGTATTGACCGCCTTCGCGCGTTCCGCGCGCGGCGTGAGTTCGTTGACGAGTTCCGCCGCGGCCTGCTTCAGGGGCAGCGTAATATTGAGCCCCTTCACTCCGCCGGTGAACAACCGCAGCGCTTCGCGCCGAAAATTATCAGGCGTAATGTCGAACAGCCGGTACACCAAGTTTTGCGCCGTGGATTTGGCGAACATACCATGGATGAACGGTGACCAACTGTGGGAAACGGGATGACCCGCGACTCCATATTGATCGAGTGTGTCGTCCTGGGTCACATTCACTCCGCAAGCCATCCCGCCGCGCGTTTGGCGAAGTAGGTCAAAATTCCGTCTGCACCCGCGCGCTTCATGGATATCAGGGTCTCGAGCGCCACGGCGCGTTCGTCGATCCAACCGTTGCCGGCGGCGGCCATGATCATCGAGTATTCTCCGCTCACTTGATAGACGAAGGTAGGCATCCCGAATCGTTCTTTTACTCGACGTAAGATATCCAGGTACGGCAGACCGGGTTTCACCATGACCATGTCGGCGCCTTCGCTGATATCGAGGGCGACTTCGCGCAGGGCTTCATCGGAATTGCCGGGATCCATTTGATAGGTGTGTTTGCTGCCTGCGCCGAGCTGCCCGGCGGAGCCCACGGCTTCGCGAAAAGGTCCATAGAAGCTCGACGCGTATTTTGCGGCATAAGCCAGGATGCGAGTATTGGCCAGACCCGCGCCTTCGAATGCCTGCCGGATGGCGGCGATGCGCCCATCCATCATGTCCGAAGGCGCAACCACGTCCGCTCCCGCGTCGGCGTGCGAGCGCGCCTGGCGTACCAAGGTTTCCACGGTGACATCGTTCAGCACATAGCCGTTCTCGTCGATCAATCCGTCCTGACCGTGAGTCGTGAAGGGATCGAGTGCCACGTCGGTGATGACGCCCAGGGTCGGAAATTCCTTTTTTACCGCCCGAGACGCGCGCTGCGCGATGCCGTTGGGATTCCAGGATTCCCGGGCATCCAGGGTCTTTTTCTCCATCGGCGTGACCGGGAACAGCGCAATGGCCGGCACTTTCAGGCGCAGCAGCGATTCGCACTCACGCAGCAGCTCATCGACCGACAATCGCTCGATGCCCGGCATGGACCCGATGGGTTGGCGCTGGCCGCTGCCCTCGACCACGAAAACCGGGTAGATCAAGGCATCCACGCTCAGGTGGGTTTCGCGCATCAAACGCCTGGAAAATTCGTCCCGCCGCATGCGTCGCATGCGGATCCGTGGAAATGAAGCGGCGGTCATATCGGTGATCTTTATGTGGTTGATTCAGATACCGACTTCACTCAGCAGCTCGACCAGTCGGCGGGCACTCGCGGCCAGGGTCGGATGATCGGCCTCGAATTGCACGGCGATTTTTTCCAAACGGTCAGGCAGGGTTGCATCCTGCAGCGCCGCTGTATCGACAGGCTTGGCGATCATGCGATGCACGTCCTGCATGGCATCGTCCAGTGATTGCTTGGACCCAGGGTCGGCTTGCTGTGCCTTGGTCAATTCCGCCCGCAATTTGGCAAGCTGATCGCGTAAATTGTTTTGATCCATAAATTAAAGTCCTCCCGCGCTATTGTGCCATTCGCTCGGCAGTCAGTCGCCCCACTTCAACGTAGCCGGCTCCGGGCGCGGCGATTCCGCGATGAATCATGGCGTAGGCATTTCGCAGATAATCGTCCGCTCCGTAGGGAGGGTTGACGATCAGCAAACCGCTGCCGGCGAGCCCGACGCCGGCGTCGTCCGGATGAATGGCCAGATCCGCCACCAGCATTTTTGGAATTTGCAGGGCTTCGAATCGCGCATGCACCATGCTTCGTTGCGATGCACTGCGGATGGGGTACCACATCAGGTAGACGCCCGTGGTCCAGCGGCGATATGCGTCCACAAAGGAGCTCAGCATGATCTTCAATTCGTCGAGGCTTTCATAGGGCGGATCGATCAACACCAGACCGCGGCGTTCCTCGGGCGGCAGAAAAGCCTTCAGCGCGGCGTAGCCATCGCCGATTTCGGTTCGAACGCGCCCGCTGGACTCGATTTCGCGTTCCGCGGCGCGGGCTTCCGCCGGCATCAGCTCGACGAACAGCGCGCGGTCCTGAGGACGCAAGCTGCTCGCGATCAAGGCGGGGGAGCCCGGGTAGCGTGCCAATCTCTTGTTGCGCCGCGCCCGAATCGCCGCGAAGTATTCCGCCAGCGCTGTCACACCGACGCTGGTTTCGATCAAACGCTGAATACCGCGCTCGGCCTCGCCGGATTTTTGCACTTCGGCGGCTTGCATGTCATAAAAGCCGCGGCCGGCATGGGTATCCATGACGAAAAATCCCGTCTCTTTGCGTTTCAGGGCGTCGAGACAAAACAACAGGCCCACGTGTTTCGCCACGTCCGCAAAATTCCCGGCGTGATAGATGTGCTTGTAGTTCATCGCGCGGGCATTGTGCCTGTGTCGGCGCCGGATTGCGCCTCCCCCTGCCCGGGCTCAGCGGTGCTGCAGCTCCGTGAGAAAATCTCTGGGACGCAGAAAATCTTCGTACAAGCGTGCTTCGGGCGAGCCCGGCTCAGGCCGCCAGTCGTATTCCCAGCGCACCAACGGCGGCATGGACATCAATATCGACTCCGTGCGACCGCGGGATTGCAGCCCGAACAACGTGCCACGGTCGTAAACCAAATTGAATTCGACGTAGCGGCCGCGCCGATACAACTGAAAGTCCCGTTCACGGTCGCCGTAGGGTTGGTCTTTGCGCCTGTCGAGAATGGGCATGTAGGCCGGCAGAAAGGCCTCGCCCACGCTGCGCAGCAGGGCGAATGACGGCTCGAATCCGCCTTCGGCCACATCATCGAAGAACAGGCCGCCCACACCGCGAGTTTCGTTGCGATGGGGCAGGAAGAAATAACGGTCGCACCACTGCTTGAATTTGGGGTACAAATCCGCGCCAAAGGGTTGGCAGGCGTCGCGGGCGGCGCGGTGCCAATGCAGTACGTCGACATCGTAGGGATAATACGGAGTGAGATCGAACCCGCCCCCAAACCACCAAACGGAGGCACCCGAGCTTGGCGTCGCCACCAGAAAGCGCAGGTTGCAGTGAGTGGTCGGCGCGTAGGGATTGCGCGGGTGAAACACCAGGGACAAACCCATGGCCTCGAAGGCTGCGCCGGCGATTTCCGGACGCAAATTGGTCGCCGACGGAGGGAGTTTTTCACCGAAGACATGTGAGAACGAGATGCCGGCTCGTTCGAACACAATGCCTTCGCTCAAGATGCGGCTCTCTCCGCCGCCACCCTCCTGTCTCTTCCAGAAGTCGCGCCTGAACTTGGCGGTGTCGACCCCTTCCACCGTCGCCGTGATGCGGTCGTGCAAATCATTCAAGTAGCGCTTGACGGCGGATGCGTCCATGAGGGCTTATGGCTGCTTTTTTGCCGAGCTCTTTTTTGTCTTCGTTTTTGCTTTTGGAGCCGCGGCGGATTTGGCTGGCTTGGCGGGTGCTTTTTTGTTGGCCGCGCTCTTCAAGCCCTTGGCTGCCAGTCTGGTCACAGCCGCCGCCGCGGGGTGAGCGGCGGATTCGGGCGTCCCCGCGGCCTGGCTCTTGGGCGCTTTGCCGCCGACCTTCCCGTTGGCGGTCTTTCCTTTGGCTCCCTTGCGTGCCCATTTGCCGAAAGCGCGCACCGGCGCGGCCGCCAACAATGATTGGCACTCCACCAACGTCAGGCTCTTGGGTTCTTTGTCCTTGGGAATTTTCGCATTGCGTTCTTTGTCTGTGATGTACGGACCGTAGCGGCCGTTCAGCACCTGGATGCCGGCATCGGGGAAATCCAAGATCAGCCGGTTGGCATCCGCGATTTCTTTTTCGCGGATGACTTCGAGCGCCCGTTCGGGCGTTATTTCGTAAGGATCGTCGATTTTCAGCGATACATACTTTGCGCCGTATTTGACATAGGGGCCGAAGCGCCCGACATTGGTCGTGATTTCCTCGCCCGTGGCGGTGGTCCCCAGCTTGCGCGGCAGCTTGAACAGTTCCATTGCTTGTTCGTGCGTGATGGCGTGCATTTTTTGACCGGGCCGCAGGCCGGCGAAGCGCGGCTTGTCATCGTCATTTTTGGTGCCGATCTGCACAAAGGGCCCGAAACGCCCCATGCGCACGCTCATCGGTTTGCCGCTTGCCGGATCTACGCCCAAATCGCGTGCCTGCGCGACTTCTTCGCGGCTGACAGAGGTCTCGGTGTGATTCACCAGATCGATGAAGGGCTTCCAAAACCTCTCCAACAGCGGCACCCACTCCTGTTCACCGCTGGCTACGGCATCCAGCGAATCTTCCATCTTCGCGGTGAAGTCATAGTCCACGTAAGTGGTGAAATACTGAGTCAGGAACCGGCTGACGATCTTGCCGATGTCGGTCGCCGTGAAACGGCGGCTCTCGATGTCGACGTATTGACGATCCCGCAGGGTCGAAATGATGGAGGCATAGGTCGACGGCCGGCCGATGCCAAATTCTTCCAGCGCCTTGACCAGCGAGGCCTCGGAGAAGCGCGGGGGCGGCTCGGTAAAATGCTGGGTCGGCACCACGCCGGCCATTTTGACGCGGTCACCCGTCTGCATCGGCGGGAGCACATGGTCCGAGTCGTCCAGCACGGCATCGTCCATGCCTTCTTGGTACACGGAAATATATCCGGGCTTGACCAGAGTTGAGCCGTTCGCTCGCAATACGGTTCGCCGTGAGGCATCCTCGCCCGCCAGCATGTCGACGGCGACGGTATCGAAAATCGCCGGGGCCATTTGACAGGCCACCGTGCGCTTCCAGATCAGGGAATACAGGCGGAACTGGTCGGACTCGAGTTTTTGTTCGATGTCGCCAGGCAGAATATTCGCCGCCGTCGGGCGAATCGCTTCATGGGCTTCCTGGGCATTCTTAGATTTGGTCTTGAAGACCCGCGGCTCTTCGGAGAGGCCTTCCTTGCCGTAGAGCTGCACGATCGCGTCGCGAATCTGTCCGACGGCCTCCTGGGCCAAGTTGAGCGAGTCGGTGCGCATGTACGTAATGAGTCCGACCTGGCCCTCCCCAATGTCGACGCCTTCGTACAGCTGTTGAGCGACGCGCATGGTTTTTTGCGCACTGAAGCCGAGCTTGCGGGCGGCCTCTTGCTGCAGGGTCGAGGTGGTGAACGGTGGCGCCGGATTGCGCTTACGCTGCTTGCGATCCACCGTCAGGACGGCGAGTTCGCCCTTTGCCGCCGCTTGCAGGGCACGCTCGACGTCGCGGGCGCGGGCGGAGGTCGTGAAGCTGAATTGCTCGACCTTGGCGCCTTGGAACTCGATGAGCTTTCCCGGGAATTTCTGCGCCGAGAATTCCAGCTCCGCATCGATGGTCCAATACTCGCGCGCGGTGAACGCGGCGATTTCGTCCTCGCGCTCGCAGATCATGCGTAGCGCCGGGCTTTGCACGCGGCCGGCCGAGAGGCCCGGGCGCACTTTTTTCCACAGCAAGGGCGACAGGTTGAATCCCACCAAGAAATCCAGTGCGCGCCGCGCCTGCTGCGCATTCACCAAGTCGACCGAGAGCTCGCGCGGGCTGGCCATCGCTTCGCGCACCGAGTTCTTGGTGATTTCGTAGAACACCACGCGCTGGACCGACTTGCCGGTGAGTTCGCCCTGAGCCTTCAGCAGTTCATATAAATGCCACGAAATGGCTTCGCCCTCGCGATCGGGGTCGGTCGCGAGGAACAGCGACTTGGCCTTTTTCAAAGCGCGCGAAATGGCGTCGACGTGTTTCTGGTTGCGTTCGACGACCTGGTACTTCATGGCGAAATGGTGCGCCGTGTCGACTGCGCCCTCCTTGGGCACCAGGTCGCGAACGTGGCCGTACGAGGCTAAGACTTCGAAGTCCTTGCCTAGGTATTTCTTGATGGTCTTCGCCTTGGCGGGCGATTCCACGATAACGAGGTTGCTGCTCAAAGTCGTCTAATGCAGAGCGTCAGAGCGCTCTTCGAAGACCAGATCTTCCATTTGCGCGTAAGCGGATTCTTGTCCCGGCTGGCTGAACAGCACCATGAGAACGACCCATTTAACTTGGTCTATGTCGATTTCGTCGGCCTCGAGCGCCATTAGACGGTCGATGACGAGTTCGCGTTGAGTGCCCGAGAGGATCCGAACGTTCTCCAGGTACATCAGGTAGCCGCGCACGTCGGTGTCGAGGCGCAGCAACTCCTGACCGCTGAAGACGCGCACTGCGCGCGCGGTTGCCTCGGCGACCTTGCCGAGCTGTGCGCCCGACAATCCGTCCAGCCATTCCAGTGCCCGTTCGATATCGGGCTCTGCAAAACCCGCCTTATCCAATTCGAGTTTCAAGGTATTCCGGTCGGGCCGCGGCTCGTCATCGGCGCTCATGTAATTCTCGAAGAGATAGATGAGTAGATCGAGAACGTTATCTTTCACCTCCGGCTCCTAACGACTCGGGAGTAGCAGCCCCCGGGGGCGGCCTGAACGTGGCCTTCGAGTTCGAGTATCAGCATCATCGAGGACACGGCTTCTGGTTTGAATCCGGTTCGAACGACCAACGCATCGAGGTCCGCGGGATCAAAGCCGAGCGCATCTAACAAGATTTTGCGTTCCTTGTCCATGCCCGGCGCTGCCCCGGCGACCGCGGGAGCCTGCTCTGCCAGCGAAAAAAAGGCGGAAAAGTTCAACTCGCTCAATATGTCATCTGCTGTTTCGGTCAATTTTGCGCCCTGCCGGATCAGTTCGTGGCAGCCGCGGCTCAATGGATTGTGGATGGAGCCAGGAATTGCAAACAACTCGCGGCCATGATCGCCGGCCAGCCGAGCGGTGATCAGTGACCCGCTGCGGCGCGCCGCCTCCACGACCAGAGTGCCCAAGCTCAAGGCGGCGATGATACGGTTACGTTGTGGAAAATTACCCTGCCGCGGCGCAGTTCCTGGAGGGAACTCGCTGACCAAGGCGCCTTGCAGCTCGATTTCCGCACTCAGAGAAAGGTTGCAGCGAGGATAGATGATGTCGATTCCCGAGCCGAGGACGGCGACGGTGATGCCTCGGCTCGAAAGGGCACCTCGATGGGCGGCGCCGTCGATTCCCTCCGCGAGCCCGCTGGTGATTGTAAGTCCTCGTGCGGCGAGCTGTGCGGCGAAATCGAAGGCGGTCGCGCGGCCTTGGGGAGTCGGATTTCGCGCCCCGACGATGGCTAGTTGGGGATCGTTGAGCACTGCAGGGTTGCCGGCGACGTACAGAGCGATGGGACCATGGCCGCTCGAGCGCAGTAAAGCCGGGTATTGCGCATCGATGCAAGGCAGCAAGTGATGGCCCGGATGTTCCAACCACTTGCGTGCGGCGGCGGCGCCCGGGTTCGTGGTTCGGGTCAAGAATTGTCGCGCCTTCGACGCTATGCCAGCCGACTCCAAGGAACGCTCCGTTGCGGTCACGATTCCCAGCGCCGATCCGAAGACATCGAGCGCCCCAGCCAGGACCGTGGGGTTGAGGGAGGGCGTTCGCGTGAGCGTCACCCAAGCCAACAACTCTTCGCCCGCTAGCATTGGGCGGATTATGGAGCAAGGGCCGAGAAATAGCCGCGCGTGATCCGCGCGGCTATACCGAGATTTGGCCTTTAGGGATTTTCGACTCTATCGGTGACGCGGATGATGCTCGTGGCTTCCATGATCAACCCGTAGCTTAAGGTGTCGAAGGTCTTGAACACCATGAAGGTTCCGCTGCGCTCATCAGGCAGGCGTACCTTGGCGGCGGTAAGTCGTGTCATCGATCCCAAAAATCCCTTGTTCGCCGTATCATGAATCACCGGGCCGGCCTCGTACACCGCCAGCACATTGCCGGGCACCAGGCCGTCGCGTGCGCCGCGATTGATGGCGACCACCTGGTATTGACCGATAACGGAGACGCCGTCGGAAACCGCCATGATGCGGCCGTTGATTATGCTGCTGGGTGCACTGGGAATGAAATCCAGCGGAACATCGACGCCGCCGACAAACAATTTATCCCCGGCCTCCGTCTCGCGGGTTGATTCGGTCATGATAAGCGTGGCCGGATCGCCGCTGCGCGTGATGTGACCGGCTCCGGTAAAGATCCCGTCGTAGCCTACGATGCGGTTGTCGTCAGGATCGCGCAAAGCGTCGCCGACGCGGACCAAATTGTAATGAGTGCCGAGTTCGACCGGATTGGTGAATCCGCGGGCATAGATGGTATCGCCGTCAGCCATGACTATGTGCATATCGCGGGTCGCCAGTACATACGGCGCGCCTTTGATCTGTTCCTTGGCGAGCACCGAGGGCTTCGACATGAATGCGGCGACTGTTTCGTACGGGATGCTGGTGATCGCGCCCTCGAGAGGCTGGCTGCGAACGCGTGGCTGCACTCGAGCGAAATCGCCTCGCTGCAGGGTGATCGTCGGCCGGCCGTCTATATAGACCAGGCGCAGGGTATCGCCCGGGTATATCAAATGTGGATTCTGAACCTGCGGGTTGACCTGCCAGATCTCGGGCCAGTACCACGGGTCGCGCAAAAATACTTTGGCGATGCCCCATAAGGTATCGCCCCTTTTGACGACATAACTGTCCGGCGCGTTGGGATTGAGCACCATTGCGCCCCGCTGCGTGTCGGCCGCTGGGGGCGCATTTGACTGACCCGCATCAATTGCCGCCTCCATCGCCGTACGATCGTCGCCGACCACGGTGCCTTCCGGGGCGCTTTCGGTTTTGGTCACCGGCACCGGGCCGGCCGCCGGCCGCTGGGTCTGGCACGCGGCAAGCACTACCGCGCAGAGGGTTAGGGCAATAAATTGATGGCCTTGCATTCGTTTCGCTCCCTTGCGTCACCTGTCTTATGGTGCCGGGCTGACTGGTATACTCACTGACGCTGTATGCGCTGCCAAAACAGCCATTAAGTTAAGCAGCGGCGGAACTTTAGCAACATTCCCAAGCCAAAAACACGATATTGCTCTCATAACTCCCATGACAAAGCTCGCAATACTGGAGTATCCCGATCCGCGGCTGCGCAAGACGGCCGTACCCGTGGCCGTGGTGGATGACGCGCTGCGTCAATTGGCCGACAACATGCTTGCAACCATGTATGCCGCCAAAGGCGTCGGGCTTGCCGCGACGCAAGTCGACGTGCACCAGCGGGTGATCGTTCTCGATGTCAGCGAGGAGCGTAATCGGCCGCTGGTGCTGATCAATCCTGAGTTGTTGGAGCTTACGGGCAGCGGTCCCGGGGAGGAAGGTTGTTTATCCCTGCCGGGCATCTACGAAAAATTGTCTCGGGCCACACACATCCGCGTGCGGGCACTCGGCCGAGACGGCAAACCATTTGAAATGGACGCCGACGGCCTGCTTGCCGTCTGTATTCAGCACGAAATGGATCATCTCGAAGGCAAGCTATTCGTGGATTATCTTTCGGAACTCAAGCGGCAGCTGATTCGCAAGCGCTTGGAAAAGGAGCGTAAGCAGCGCTCGACCGGCGGCGATACTCGCGCGCCGGCACGCCGCGCTTTCACGCCGGCTCTTTAGTTTTGAGCACCGATCGTCCCCCCTTGAGGCTGGGCTTCGCCGGGACGCCTGAGTTCGCCGTTCCGGCGCTCGATGCCCTGGGCATGAGGCATGAGATTGGCGCGGTGTTCACCCAGCCGGATCGCCCCGCCGGACGCGGGCAACCGTTGCACGCGAGCCCCGTCAAGCAGCGTGCGGTCGAGCGCGGCTGGCCTGTGCATCAAC
This sequence comes from Pseudomonadota bacterium, assembly GCA_030775625.1. Classification (GTDB taxonomy): domain Bacteria; phylum Pseudomonadota; class Gammaproteobacteria; order Steroidobacterales; family Steroidobacteraceae; genus Bog-1198. The sequence continues at coordinate 24,011 of JALYIW010000245.1, forward strand.
CTGCCAGTTTCAAGTCACCCGAGGCAATGCAGATACTGCGCGATCTGCAGCTCGACGCCTTGGTGGTGGTGGCGTACGGCTTGATACTGCCGCCCCCTGCCCTCGAGTGCCCGCGGCTCGGCTGCATCAATATCCATGCATCGCTCTTGCCGCGATGGCGCGGAGCGGCGCCCATCCAGCGCGCGATCCTGGCGGGAGACGCGGACACAGGAGTCACCATCATGCGCATGGAGGCGGGTCTCGATACCGGCCCCATATTGGCGGCGAGGGCCTTGCGCATCGGGGCGCGAGATACCGCCAAGACACTGCACGATGGGCTTGCTTCGCTCGGGGCAGTGCTGGTCTGCGACACGTTGAATGCGCTGCAGCGCGGCGAGGTTTGCGCAATACCCCAGCCCGCCGACGGGGTTACCTACGCTGAGAAAATCACCAAGGCAGAGGCGCAAATCGATTGGCGGCAAGATGCCGTGCAAATTTCGCGGCGGGTTCGTGCTTTCAATCCATGGCCCATTGCCGAGACTCAGTTCGACGGCGCGCAGTTGCGGCTCTGGGACGCGGAGCCGCTCGAGACCAGCCCGATAGGCGCTTATGCCGCGGCCGGCACTTTACCGAGAACCGCGCAGGCCGCCGTGCCGGGCGCCGTGGTTGCCGCCACTGCCGAAGGCATCGATGTCGCGTGCGGCAACGGCGTGTTGCGAATTCTGCGCCTGCAGCTTGCGGGCCGAAAGCCGCTCCCGGCACGGGAATTCATTCAAGGGCAGCATCTCGGCGCCGCGCGCTTCGCAAATACGTGAAGACCGCCGCCGCCAGTGCCCGGTCTCTGGCCGCACACGCGGTGGCGCGAATTCTACGCGAGGGTGTGACTCTCGATGCGGTTCTGAAGGATGCATTGATCGCGGCCGATCAGAAACTTGCCCCGTCGGTGCGATCCTTAAGTTACGGCGCGGTTCGTGGTTACTATCGTCATGAGGCGATTTTGACGCGCTTGCTGTCGACGCCGGTGAGATCGTTGGATTTTTTGGTGCGAGCGCTGTTGTCGGTTGCACTGTATGAACTCGAGGACGAGCGCTCACCGCAGTACGCCGTGGTTGATGCGGCGGTGCAGACCGCCAAAGCGACCGACGCGTTGCGCGCAGCGGGATTGATCAACGCGGTGCTGCGCCGCTATTTGCGCGAGCGCAAATCCTTGGACGCCGACATTGCGCGCAATCCGGCCACCCGGCACGCATCGCCGGTGTGGCTGGCGGACCGCCTGCGAGCCGACTGGCCGGTGCGATGGACGCAATTGCTGGCGGCCGGCGACGCGCAGGCGCCCATGTGGCTGCGCGTCAATTCTCGGCACTCGACCAGCGCCGAATATCTCGATCTGTTGAGCAAGGCCGGAATCGGGGCCAGAATGGAACAGCGCGTGCCCTACGCGATTACTCTCGATGCGCCCTGCGACGTGCAGGAGCTGCCGGGATTCGCCCAGGGATTGGTGTCGGTCCAAGATTTAGGCGCGCAGTGCGTGGTTTTCCCCTTGGGACTCGCGCCCGGCCAACGAGTGCTCGATATGTGTGCGGCTCCCGGCGGCAAAACCGCGCTCATCGCGGAAAGAGAGCCCAACCTCGCGAAGCTGGTCGCGGTCGACATCGACCCGCAAAGACTGATCCGCGTGCGTGAAAACCTCAGTCGGGGACACCTGGAGGCGGATCTCGTGAATGGTGATGCAGGCGCCGCCGCTTCCTGGTGGGACGGTGTTCCCTTCGATCGCATTTTGCTCGACGCGCCGTGCTCGGCGCTCGGGGTCATCCGCCGCCATCCCGATATCCGATTGCGCAAATCGCCGTCAGATATCGACAAAATGCCGGCGCTGCAAAGCCGATTGTTGCACTCCGCATGGGGTTTATTGGCGAGCGGCGGCCGCCTGGTCTATGCCACTTGCACCATGACCCGAAGCGAAAATCGCGAGGTGATCGCCGCGTTCTTGAACGGCACGGCCGGCGCCGCCAGCGTGGCGGCAGATGAATGGGAAGGCTGGCCGAAATTTGGCGAAGCAGATGAATTCGGCCGCCAGATTCTTCCCGGAGAGGCGGGTGCAGACGGCTTCTATTATGCTGCCTTGATCAAACGATGAACGCCGAGCGCACAAACTCCCAGTCCACGCATCCACGCCGGCCGCATGCCTCGATGCGGCCGGCGTGGATGACATGCGCGACGCTCGCGGCCCTGCTTTGGATGCGGCCGCTGCCGGCCGACGGACTCGAAGGGCGCTTCGAAGTGCGCTCAGCCGATTTGCAACTCAACGACGGCGTCTATCATTTGAACTTGCACATGGACCTGCCTGTCAGCGATGCCGTGCGGCGCGGTTTGGCGGAGGGCGTGCCCTTGACCATCGAAGTCGATCTGGACATCGAGCGAGTGCGCCAGCTGTTGCCGAATTCGCGGGTGGCAGAACTGGCGCAGCGCTATCACCTGCAATACAACGCGGTGAGTGCGCGCTACATTTTGCGCAACGACAATAGCGGCCAACAACAGTCGCTGAGCACCATCGACGCCGCCATCGAACAGCTGTCCGAGGTACGCAGCCTGCCTGTCTTGGACAAAGCTTTGCTCACCTCCGAGCGCCGCTACGAAGCCAACGTTCGCGCTAAAGTGGATTACGGATCCGTGCCGTTCAGCCTGCGGGTGGTGATGTTCTGGGTCAACGATTGGCATCGAGAAACCGATTGGTACACCTGGACGCTGCAGCCATGATTGCGATGGTTCGCAAATACGGTTCGACGGTTTTGGGGTGCCTCGGCGTGGCCCTGTGGCTGGTCGCTCTGTATCTGCTGGCGTCGGCTGCGCAGAACTCGGCGGGCTTTCAGAAAGGCATGCCTTGGATATTGCTCATCAATATCCTGGGGCTTCTCACGCTGTTCGTACTGCTCGCCGGCAAACTCATGCGTCTGGTGCGCGATTACCGCCGACATGTGCCGGGGTCGCGGCTCAAAGGACGCACAGTCGCGATTTTCAGTGCGTTGGCTGTGGCGCCGATTCTGGTGGTCTATTACTTTTCGCTGCAATTCATCAATCGCGGCATCGACAGTTGGTTCGAACTCGAGGTCAGCCAGGGATTGAAGGATACGCGCGAATTGTCGCATGCCGCACTCGAAGTACGGGTGCGCGAATTCCTGCAGCATACGCAGTTGGTGGCTCATACTTTATCGGGCAACTCGGAATTCGAGCTGCTCGGCAATCTGGATCGGGAGCGACGCGAGAGTACCGCGCTCGAATTCACCATCGTGGGCCCGCAGGCGCAAATCCTCGCCACGAGTTCCGACCGGCCGATGGATATGCTGCCGGTGCCCGCGACCGACGAGATGACTCTGCAGTTGCGGCGCGGCCGGCCCTATGTGAGTTTGGATACCGACTCGGTCGGCGGCTATTTGATTCGCGCCGCAGCGCCGCTCGATGCCAATGGCAGCGGCAGCGCCCGTGTCTTGGTTGCGCTATACCCGGTGCCGCAGCAGTTGAGTCAGCTCGCCGATACGGTGCAGCGCTCGTACACGCAGTACGCGAGTCTGGTGCAACTGCGCCGGCCCTTGAAGTCGACGTTTGTATTGATCCTGACATTCGTCGTCTTGATGTCGCTGATCGCCGCGGTTTACGGCGCTTTTTTCGTCGCCCAGCGTCTGGTGCAGCCGGTGCAGGATTTGATCGCGGGAACGCGGGCCGTGGCGAAAGGAAACTACGACACCAAGCTGCCGCTGCCTGGCAGAGACGAATTGGGTTTTCTGGTGACGTCTTTCAACGACATGACCAAGCGCCTGGGGCGCGCCCGCGAAGAGACTCGCCGCAGTCAGCAGGCCGTCGAGGCCGAACGAGCCGGACTTGCGGTCATTCTGGCGCGCTTGTCCACGGGAGTGGTGTCGCTGGAGCCGGATCTTACGGTACGGACGGCGAACCAGGCCGCGAGCGCCATCTTGGGTGTGGATTTGGAGGCTGCCGTCGGCAAGCGCCTCGATGAAATCGTCAGCGACAATTCGCTGTTCGCGCAGTTTCTGGCGGCGATCAAGTTACGGCTCGGGGTCGAAGATTTGGATTGGCGCGAGCAAATCGAATTGCTGTCGGATTCCGGGAAGCATGTGCTCATGTGCGCCTGCACGGCTTTGCCCAGCGACGCGGGCGGAGCGCCCGGAGTGGTGCTGGTGTTCGACGACATCACCACCCTTCTGCAGGCGCAGCGAGATGCGGCCTGGGGCGAGGTGGCGCGCCGCCTCGCCCATGAAATCAAGAACCCGCTGACGCCGATTCAACTGTCCGCCGAACGCATGCGTCGCAAGTTCCTCGGCAGCATGAACGCAGAAGATGCGCAAATTCTCGAACGCGCCACCCACACCATCGTGGCTCAAGTAGACGCCATGAAGCAGATGGTGAATGCGTTCAGCGAATACGCGCGCGCGCCGGACATGCACTTCTCGCGCTTCGATTTGAATCAGCTGATCACCGAAGTCGTAGACCTGTACCGGGTCCAGGCCAGCAGCGCCGAGATGCGATTGCTGTTGAGTCCGAATCTGCCGAATATCTCGGCGGACCGGATCCGCATTCGGCAGATTCTCAACAATCTGGTCACCAACTCATTGGAGGCGTTGGAGGGGCGCGTCGGCGCCTGCATCGAGATCGAAACCCGTATTGCCGAGGAGGGCGCGAAGCCGGGGGCGTCGGTTGCCATTGCAGTCACCGACAATGGGCCTGGCTTCCAGCGCGACTTGCTCGGCACCATTTTCGACCCCTATGTCACCAGCAAGCCCAAGGGCACCGGATTGGGCCTCGCAATCGTCAAAAAAATCGTCGAAGAACACGGCGGCCGCATTGAAGCCGATAATCAGCGTACGGGCGGCGCCCGCGTGCGAATTCTATTGCCTTTGGGCGACAGTTCGCGCTCCGTAGGCGTGCGTGAGCCGCGTAAGGGCGAACACAGGAGAGAACGTGTATGACCGCTTCGAGAATATTGGTAGTGGACGACGAGGCAGATATCCGCGGCTTGCTGAAGGAAATTCTCTCTGAAGAGGGTTATGAGGTCGACGTCGCGGCGGATGCAAGCGAAGCGCGATCATCACGGGCCACGCAGATCCCGGATCTCGTGTTGCTGGATATCTGGATGCCGGATACCGACGGGATCAGTCTGCTGCGGGAGTGGTCGACTACTGACGGATATGACTGTCCGGTGGTCATGATGTCCGGGCATGGCACGGTAGAGACGGCTGTCGAGGCCACGCGCTTGGGCGCCTTCGACTTTGTCGAAAAACCTCTGTCGCTGACCAAGCTGCTGCGCACGGTGGAGCGGGCGCTGGATGCGGGGCGCCGCAAACGGCTGTCCGCGCGCAGTCAAGGACCCATGCTCGCGGTGCCCATCGGCAAGAGCAAGGTTACGCAGGCGCTGCGCGACCAGGTACAGCAGGCGGCATCCAGTTCATCCCCGGTACTGCTGCTCGGCGAGCTCGGCTCGGGTCGCGAGGCGTATGCGCGTTATTTGCATTCACTGAGCGCGCGCTCGGCGAAACCGTTTTTTATGATGGTTGCAGCAAGCCTGGGAGCGGACCCCGTCGCCGCGCTGTTCGGCAGTGAGCGCGACGGACGCGTCGAACAGGGCACGCTCGAGCAGACCGCGGGCGGCTCGCTGTACATCAATGGGCTCGAGGATTTGAACAGCGAGGCGCAGCGAGCTTTGGTGGGGGCCATCGAGCAGAACGGCTACTCGCGCGTAGGCGGCCGCCAGAGACTGCCGTTGAATGTGCGTTGGATCAGTTCCGCGCAAGAAGGCTTCGCGCTGCGCAGCTCGCCTGAACCGTTCAGACGCGATCTAGCCGCGCATCTGAACGTCATCACACTGCGTGTGCCGCCGCTGCGCGATTACGCCGAGGACGTGCCGGATCTATTGCGCTACTACGTCGACCGGCTGGTCGATGATCAGCATTTACCCCTGCGCCGCTTCAGCGTGGCCGCACAGAACAGACTGCGCAATTATCCTTGGCCGGGCAATGTCGACGAGCTCAAGAATCTGGTTCAACGCGTGCTGATCCTGGGGGCGGGAGAAGAGATCCGGCTGGAGGAGATCGAGCGCGAACTGGCGGTGAAACGGGCGGTGGACGAGCCGCTGGTGAAGCAGGACCTCCTGGCCCTACCTTTGCGCGAGGCGCGCGAACAGTTCGAGCGCGCCTACCTGCAGCAGCAGCTGCTCCTATGCAACGGCAAGGTCGGGCAATTGGCCAAACGGGTCGGCATGGAACGCACGCATTTATATCGAAAGTTGCGGGCATTGGGCGTCGATTTTCGGCAATTGGGCGAGGATTAGTCGCCGACGCGAATCACCAGCACGTCGACGTCCGCTTTGCGCAAGATCTGCCGCAGCCGATTCAATTCCTCCAGCTTGAAAATCGGTCCGATGCGGATACGGTGCCAGGTGTCATTGTCCACGGATACCTTCTGAACTTTGGATTCGACGCCTTGCAGCGCGAGTTGGGCGCGTACGCGATCCGCATCCGCGAAGTTCTTATAGGAACCGGCCTGCAGCACGTAGGTGCCGCGGCGCGTCTCCGGAACCGATTTGCTGTCCGGGCGAACGTCTTTGTCCTTCTCCGGGACCACCACTTCGAATTTCGGCAACATGTCGTAAAAGTCGTAGGACTTGGCCGGCTCGTCCGCGCCCGAATCGCCGGTGTCGGCATCGGGAGGTTCGTTGCTGCGGGATTTTTTCTTGTCCGCTTTGCCCGCCCGCGCGATCGGTTCGTCCGGGCGATGATCCTTGATGTATACGATGCCGGCCACCGAAAGCCCCACCGCGAGGCCGCACAGCACTCCCGTCCATCCCGAAAAGCCACCGGGTTTGCTGCGTTTGGTTCTGTAGTCGCGGGCCATTGCGAACTACATCGTTTCGGGCGCCGACACGCCCAATAGTGCGAGTCCATTGCGGATGACGCACTGCGCGGCGAGTGCCAGATCGAGCCTGGCATCGCGGATCTTGGCGTCTTCGACGATGAACTGCTGCGAGCTGTAATATGCATGAAAATCGTTTGCCAGATCTCGCAGGTAATGCACCAGGGTGTGCGGTGCGCGCTGCGCGGCGCATTGGCGAATGATTTCCGAAAACGCGCCAACCCGTTTGATCAGTTGCTGTTCCTGCGGCTCAACCAAGGTATTCAAGGACGCCAAGCCGTTCGCAACATCATGTTCGAGTCCGCGTTCGAGCAGCTGCCGCATTACGCTCGCGACCCTGGCGTGCGCGTACTGGATGTAATACACGGGATTGTCGTTGGAGCGGGCCGTCGCCAGTTCCAAGTCGAAATCCAGATGCTGATCGTTGCTGCGCATGACGTAGAACAAGCGGGCGGCATCATTGCCGACTTCTTTGCGCAAATCGCGCAGCGTCACGAACTCGCCAGAACGCGTCGACATCTGCGCTTTCTCACCGCCGCGGAACAAGGAGACGAATTGCACCAGGCGCACTTCGAACGAATCGGGTGGGCCGCCTAAGGCCACCAAGCCTGCGCGTAGGCGCGAGATGTAGCCGTGATGGTCGGCGCCCCAAATGTACAACAGATGATCGAAGCCGCGTTCAAGCTTGTTGAAGACATAGGCGATGTCCGAGGCAAAGTATGTTTTGACGCCATTGTCGCGCACCATCACGCGATCTTTCTCATCTCCGTAGTCGGTACTCTTGAACCACCAAGCACCGTCCTTCTGGTAGGCATGACCGGTTTTTTTCAGCGCCTCGATTGCCTGGTCGACGGACCCGTTGGCGCTCAAGGAGCGCTCGGAGAACCAGCAATCGAAGGCGACGCCGAACTCGGCTAAATCCTCGCGGATATCCGCCAGAATCCCCCGCAGCGCTAGCTGCAGCACGCGCTGAAACGCCGCATCCCCGATGAGCGAGCGAGCGCGAGCGATCAAGGCGTCAATGTAGATGTCCTTGTCGCCGCCCTGCGGCTCATCGGCGGGAAGGCCTTTGAATAGCTGCGCGGCGCTGTGGCGCACAGCGGTGCCTTCCGCGGCGAACAGTTGTGCGGCGATGGGCACTATGTACTCGCCGCGGTAACCGTTAGTGGGAAATGGGAAATGCTCGCCGCACCGTTCCAGATATCTCAACCAGGTACTGACGGCCAAGATTTCCATTTGGCGGCCGGCGTCGTTGATGTAGTACTCGCGCTCGACTCGGAAGCCCGCTGCCTCGAGCAAATTCGCCACGGTCGCGCCGAAGGCAGCATGTCGGCCATGTCCCACGTGCAGCGGACCCGTTGGGTTTGCCGACACGAATTCCACTTGCACGGATCGGCCCGCGCCAATTTGCGATTTGCCGTAGTCGGGTCCCATCTTGAGCGCCCGCGCGATTTCGGCGTGGTAGGCGTCTTTGGCGAGAAAAAAATTGATGAATCCGGCGCCCGCAATGTCGACCTTGGCTATCGCGGGGTGCGGCGGCAACAAAGCCAACAGGACTTCCGCAAGTTTGCGTGGGTTCTGCCGCGTTGCCTTGGCCAGGCGCATGGCGAGATTGCTCGCGAAGTCCCCGTGCAGATCGTCGCGTGTGTTCTGGACCTCGATACCGACGTCGCGCGCGGCGGCCGGCACCATGTCATCCGGTACGGCGTCAAGTGCCTGTTTCAGCAATGTTTCAATCAGGGTTTTCAAATCGTTCCGGGGTCGTTCGGGGGTGCCAAAGGGTCGGCAGTTTACCGCAAAGTTCTCAATCTACTTGCAGCGGATCAACGTCGATCGACCAACGCAGACCGGGGGGGGCCGGCAACGCCTCTACTTGCCGAAGCCAGCGGGCCAGAAAGCGCTGCAAAGTGGACCTCGCTGCGGTCTCGATCAATAAGTGAGCACGAAAGTGGTCGGCACGCCGTGCGATCAAGGCTGGCGCCGGCCCGAGTACTTTGACTGCATTTTCGTTGAGCATTTTGCTCGAATCAACGGCGGCGCGCAGAAAGACATCCAATCCAGCGACGTCTTTAGCTTCAGCGCGCAGCATGGCGAGTCTGGAGTAAGGCGGCCAAACGGCTTCGCGGCGCTCTTGCAGAGCACTGAGGGCGAACCCGTCGTATCCTTCGCTGATGAGGCGACTCAGTAGCGGATGCTCGGGGAATTCGGTCTGAATCAACACTTCCCCGGCGCGGGCCTCGCGCCCTGCGCGGCCGGCGACCTGAGTAATGGTCTGTGCGAGACGTTCGGTGGCGCGAAAATCACTGGCGAACAGGCCCTGGTCGGCATCCAAGATCACGACCAAACTCACTTCTGGGAAGTGATGGCCTTTGGTGAGCATTTGGGTGCCGACGAGAATCCGCGCTTCGCCGCTGTGCACCCGCTCGAGTACGGTTTGGATCGCGCCGCGGGCCGAGGCCGTATCGCGATCCAATCGCGCCAGCGGTGCCTCTGGAAACAGCCGAACCAAGGTTTCTTCGACCCGTTCGGTGCCCTGACCCACCGGGTTCAGCTCCTGACCACAGCTTCCGCAGATGGCAGGCACGGCGCTTTGCGCACCACAGTGATGGCAGCGCAGCTGCTGCGCGCGAAGATGCAGCGTCATGCGGGCGTCGCAATGCGCGCAGGGCGCCACCCAGCCGCAGGCGTTGCAAAACAGGGCGGGGGCATATCCGCGCCTGTTCAAAAATACGATTACCTGACCACCGCTCTTCAGGTGCCGCGCCATGGCCTCCATCACCGGCGTCGACAAGCCCTGGTCGCTCGCATGTTTGCGAAGATCGATCAACGACATCCGCGGCGCTTGCGCCGACCCCGGCCGCTGCGGTAGCACATGTTTCGAATAGCGTCCGGTGGCCGCATTTTCCAGCGTTTCCAGTGAAGGCGTCGCGGAGCCCATCACCACGGGCACCTGTGCGCCGCGTGCCCGAACCACCGCGAGGTCGCGCGCCGAATAGCGAAACCCTTCATGCTGCTTATACGATGCATCGTGCTCCTCATCGACGACGATCAGGGCGAGCTTCGGCAGCGAGGTGAACACCGCTGAACGGGTGCCGATGATGATTCGCGCACGGCCGCCATGCGCGGCGCGCCAGGCGTCACGGCGCTCGGTGCCCGCGAGCCCCGAATGCATCGCCACTACGCCCGAACTGAAGCGGCGGCGGAAGCGCTCGACCAACTGCGGCGTCAGAGCGATCTCCGGTACCAATACCAGCGCTTGGCCACCCTGCGCAATCGCCGCGGCGATCACGCGCAAATACACTTCGGTTTTGCCGCTGCCCGTTACTCCGTAGAGTAGGTGCGCGGTGAAGGTGGACAAGGAGGCGACGACGGCGTCCACGCATTGTGTTTGGTGAGTGCTCAGCTTAACTTCGCTGGGACGCAGTTCCATGGTCTTAAGGTCGGTGTCGCCGGCATTCACCGGCGTAACCCAACCGCGGGCGGCCAGAGCGCGCAATTGCGAGTGTTTGAAAGGCTCGACGAGGTCATCGACAGTCGTGCGGCTGCGTTGCGCAAGCCAGCCAAGCAGCGCCCGCTGTTGCGGGGCGCGTCGATCACTGGGACTCGAAACCTGCTCCCGGCCAGCTGGCGTCAGTGTCCACCATTCGGTCTTTTGCAATGCCGGATGGCCGGCGCGCACGCTGACGGGCAATGCCGCGGCGAACACTTCGCCCAGCGGGTGGTGATAGTACTCGGCCGCCCAGCGCAGCACGTCGAAGGTGATCGCATCGAATACCGGCTGTTCGTCCAGAATCTCGATGGCTGACTTGAGTTTGGCGGCTGGGACCTGCGACTCGGAAGCGATGCCAGCCAAAATGCCTATCAGCTGGCGGCGGCCAAAAGGGACACGTACCCGCACCCCAAGGCGCGGAACGGCGCTCCAGCCCGAGGCGATCAGGTCGGCTGGAAGAAGATAATCGAAGACGCCGCGCAGTGGCGTGTCCAGTGCAATCTGCAAAATCAAGGTGATCCCTTTGTCCACAAAATCTGTGGATAACTCTGTTGAGAACCGGGGATCATTGACCCTAAGTGCCCGATCCGTTTCAAGTCGCATTCAAAATGCGTAAAAAGTGTACTAAACTTAAATGATTCACGTAGATTCAATAGGTTGCGGCGGCCTCTAGATCTTGTCCTGAGGTGTCGGTTGAAAATATTGCAGTGGAAGTCACAGTCAATGTGCGTAAGTCGCCGATCTTGCGCGGACGGCGCCGTCAACCGCGGTACCGGGTAGCCGTTTATACCTGGAATGGTTACGCTGAACAAAGCTTGGATGGTATGGGATGATCCCGCTCCAGCACCCGAGGACGCGGTTCTGGAGTACACGCGAGAACTGGAGAAATTCTTGAGCGACATCGAGCGCCGCGCCTTTCGCATGGCGCAGGTGGCTCTCCGTGATCCGGACGATGCGCTCGACGCGGTGCAAGATGCCATGCTCAAGCTGGCGCGCAAATATGCGTCACGCCCAAGCGCGGAATGGCGGCCTTTGTTTTACCGAATTTTGCAGAATGGCATTCGAGATTTGCAGCGTCGCGGAGCGGTGCGCAAACGCCTCATGGCCTGGCTGCCGGGCGCGAAACAGGATTCCGATGGCGAGGGGCAAGATCCATTGGAGAATGTCGCCGACGGCGCACCCGCCATCCCCGACGTGCTGATGCAGGGGCAGGCGATGCAGCAGCTCGAAATCTTGCTGCGAGCCTTGCCGGCACGGCAGCGAGAGGCATTCATGCTGCGCAATTTCGAGGGTTTGGATGTGGCGCAAACGGCCGCCGCCATGGGCTGTTCCGAAGGCAGTGTCAAGACGCATTATTCGCGGGCCGTGCACTTGTTGCGCGAACGACTGGGCGAGGTTTGGTAATGAACGATCAATTTCAAGAATCCTTCGATGAGCGTAGCCGAAAGTTGTTTCACGACAGTGTCGAAGGTCTCGATATGCGCATACGCTCGCGACTCACTCAGGCGCGCCACGCCGCCATCGATGCCGCAGCAACGGGCGCCAGGCATTGGCTGTTTCGCCACGACATTTGGCAATCAACCGCCGGCATCACGGCGGCCGCCGTATTGGGCGCGGCACTGTGGTTCGGCTCCCCCTTAGGTCATCACGGGATGACCGTAGCGGATACCCAGTCGAATCTCGAAGATTTGGAAATTGTCGCGGCGTCGGATGAAGGATCGGGAGATGCCCTGGAGATGTTGCAGGACGATATCGATTTTTATGATTTTGCGGACAAGGCCGGTTCGGACACCGCAGCCAAAGGCTGAACGCCAGTTGATAACGGGAAAGCGTCGCCTGTTGTTGAGCATGGCGGTTTGTGCGGCGGCATTTGCCGGGTCGCTGCAAGCGCAGCCGGCGGCTCCGCCCGCGCCCAAGCCGCCGGACCCGCCTGCGCCATCGTCGCTGGACGGACCCGACGACGCCTTGCTCGAGTTTTTGGGCGCAGACGATGTTGGAGATGCAGTGTGGTGGGAATTCTTCAAGAAGGCGCCGCTGCGTGGGGACAGTTCTCCCGCAGCACCGACGCAGGACGCAAAGCAATGATCAGGGCAATATTGGTCTGTGCAGGTGGGTTTCTCGGCGCTGCGAACCTCGGCGCCCAAGCGGACGCTGTCCCGCCGCCGGTCGAGGCGCCGTCTGCCCAGGTCGCACCTCTTCCCGCCGGGGCGCGCGACTGGGCTTCGATGCCTCCGCAACAGCAGCAATTGCTGCAGAGTTATCGGGATAAGTGGGACAGTTTGCCGCCGGAACGCCAACAGGCCCTGGCAAACGGCAGTCAACGTTGGCTGTCGATGACGCCGGAACAGCGCTCCGCCGCACAACAGCGCTTTACTCAATGGCGTGCCATGCCGCCGGAACAACGGCAAGAACTGCGCCGGCGCTGGCAGCAATACAAGACTCTGCCGCCTCAACAACAGCAGCGCGTTCGCGAATCCTTCAATCGCTTTCGACAAATGCCGCCCCAAAGGCGCATGGAATTACGCAGACAGTGGCGGCAGATGAGCCCTGACCAGCGCCGCAGGATCATCCTACGCCCAGCACCGCTGCCGCGGCGCAGTCCGCGCTGAGTCTTTGAAATCGCGTGAAGACTACCCTGCGGCCTTGACCGCTTGAATCAACTGGCTCACGGCGGCTTGAGCGTCCCCATACAGCATGCGTGTTTGATCGAGTACGAATAGCGCGTTGTCGATACCGGAAAAGCCCTGACCCTGACCGCGCTTGATGACGATGACGTTCCTGGCCTTGTCGGCGTTCAAGATCGGCATGCCAAAAATGGGACTGGACTTGTTGGCGCGGGCGTCCGGATTGACGACATCGTTGGCACCGATGATGAGGGCCACGTCGGCGGTTTCGAACTCGGCATTGATTTCGTCGAGATCCGAGATCAGCTCGTAGGGCACGCCGGCTTCCGCCAGCAGCACGTTCATATGGCCGGGCATGCGGCCCGCCACCGGGTGAATGGCGAAGCGCACCATCACGCCGTGCTCGATGAGCAGTTGGGCCAGTTCCCACACCTTGTGCTGCGCTTGCGCCACGGCCAAACCGTATCCCGGGACAATGATGATTTTTTGGGAGTAGGCCATCATCACGCCGGCGTCGGAGGCTTCGATGGCTTTTTGACTGCCCGTGACGCCGGCGCCGCCAGCGGCGGAACTCTCGCCGAAATTCGCGAACAAGACATTGCCCAATGAACGATTCATGGCTTTGGCCATGAGCTGAGTCAACAAAGTTCCAGCCGCTCCGACCACCGTGCCGGCGATGATCATGGCCGCGTTGTCGAGTACGAACCCTTCAAAGCCCACGGCGAGGCCGGTGAGCGCGTTATACAAGGAAATGACCACCGGCATGTCGGCGCCGCCTATCGGCAACGTCATTGCGACGCCGAGCAGCAGAGCGAAGGCGAAGAACAGTGAAACGGCGGGCAAACCCACATCCACGCCCGAGACCACCATGCAGCCCATCGCCACGGTCGCCAGCAAAATCGCCAAATTCAGGAACTTCTGGCCGCCGAAACGCACCGACTTGGTGATCAAGCCTTGGAGCTTCGCGAATGCGATCAGGCTGCCGCTGAAGGATACCGAGCCGATGAATCCGCCGATGGTGGCAATGACTAGGTGGGCAATGCTGTGCTCGGTGCCGCGATACAGTTCGACGGCCGCGATGGCGGCCGCCGCGCCGCCTCCCATGCCGTTGTACAAGGCGATCATCTGCGGCATGTCGGTCATGGCGACCCGTTTGCCGCTGACCCAGGCTACGATGCCGCCGATCGCTATGGCCACCAGCACCAGCACGAAATTGAGGGACGAGGCGCCCGTGAAAGCCAGCGTTGCCAGCGTTGCCAGCAGCATGCCGGCCCCGGCCCAGCGTACGCCGCTCACGGCCGTGGCCGGCGAACTCATGCGCTTCAGCCCGAGTATGAACAGCGCCGCCGCCATCAAATAGGACAGCTGGGTCAAGGTTTGAATGGTAGCCACGGCAGGCATGACTTAAGAACCCTTCTTGCGGCCGGCCGAGACGAACATTTTCAGCATGCGCTCAGTCACCACATATCCGCCAACCGCGTTTCCGGCGCCCAGCACGACTCCCAGGAAGCCGATGATGCGCACCAGCGTGCTATCGGCGGTCGCCAGCGCCACCATCGCCCCGACCAACACGATGCCGTGGACGAAGTTGGATCCGGACATCAGAGGCGTATGCAAAATGACGGGCACGCGCGAAATGACTTCGTAGCCCGTGAATGCCGCCAGCATGAATATGTATAGCGCTATCACGCCGTCGATCATGATTGCTGTCCTTCCAGCGCTTTACGCGCGGCCTCGTTCTTGATTTGCCCGTCGTGGGTGAGCGCGGCGCCGGCAAATACCTCGTCCGTCCAATCGATGACCAATTCGCCCTTGACCAGCGCTGGCTTCAGCAGATTAAACAGATTGCGCGCATACATCTCGCTGGCGTGATAAGGCAATGAAGCGGGCAAATTCACTGGACCTACGACCTTGACGCCGCCGTGAAGCACGGTTTCACCGGCTCGCGTCAATTCGCAATTGCCCCCCTGTTCCGCGGCGATGTCGATGATCACCGAGCCCGGCTTCATACGTTCCACCGCTCCCTGGGTGATGATCCGCGGTGCCGATCGTCCCGGCACGGAAGCGGTACTGATGACGGCATCGCTGACCGCGATCCGAGCGTCCAGCACTGCCTGCTGTTTGGCCTTTTCCTCCGCGGTAAGTTCGCGTGCGTAGCCACCCGCGCCTTCCGCGGAGACGCCGGTTTCGATGAATTTCGCACCGAGCGATTTCACCTGTTCCTTGGTGGCACCGCGCACATCGTAGGCTTCCACGACGGCGCCCAGCCGCTTCGCCGTGGCGATCGCCTGCAGCCCGGCCACGCCTGCGCCGATGACCAGCACCGATGCGGGACGGATGGTTCCCGCAGCCGTGGTCAGCATGGGCAGAAATCTCTCGAGCATGTTCGCGGCAATCAACACGGCCTTGTAGCCGGATACCGACGCTTGCGAGGACAGCGCGTCCATCGATTGCGCGCGAGAAATACGCGGCACCAATTCCATGGCGAAGCTGGTAATGCCCCTATCTTTGAGCGCTCGGACGAGTTCGCCGCGGGCATAAGCCTGCATGAAGCCGATCACTACCGCACCCTTCTTGAGCGCATTTACTTCGCCGGAGCTCGGCGGCTGGACCTTCAGCAAGACATCGGCGAGCTGCAGGATCGCGGCGGCGTCGCAGAATTCGGCGCCAGCATATAATGAATCGGGAAAGTGGGCCGCCGCACCCGCACCGCGCTCAATGAGAACGCGAACGCCGACAGCCTGCAATTTCGTGGCAATTTCCGGAACGAGCGCAACGCGAGTTTCTTTGGCAGCAGTCTCCGTGAGGACACCGACGACGACAGCCATACAGATCTCTCCCCAATCTCTATTTATGCCGAACGTTGAATTATGGCACAAGAGTCGATTATCTTTAGTATGTTATGAAGCCCATGCACGTAGATAAGCTTCAATTATTGGATTGGCGCGACGACCTCGCTGTCATGGCCAGCGGCTATCCGTTGTCGCAGCAGATTCTGCGCACGGACGTTTCCGGAATGCCCTTAGAATGGGTGGACTATCGTGAAGCCGCGCGCCTTTACCATACGGATCAGGTGGTCTATACCTGCGGAACGCTGCTGTACCGCCTGTATGGCGGTACCTGCGCGCGAACCGGGCTGCGGACCCTCGTCGACGTCAATTCCATCATTGCCACGCTGGGACATACCGGAAATCCGGGCAACTTGCGCGGCGCGTCGTACACGCCGCCGCTCAACAATCAGACGCTGTTTCGCCGCGATGCGTATCTGTGCTTGTATTGCGGCGCGCGCTTCGCTTATAGCTTGTTGTCGCGCGATCACGTGACCCCTTTCAGCCGCGGCGGCCACGATACCTGGAGTAATGTCGTGTCGGCCTGCCGCCGCTGCAACAACGCCAAAGCTTCCCGCACTCCCGAGCAGGCGGGGATGGAGCTGCTGGCGGTGCCGTTTACGCCGACGTATGCGGAATACATCTTTTTGAAAGGCCGCCGCGTGTTGGCTGATCAGATGGAATATCTCATTGCTCACTTCCCGCGATCGAGCCCGCTGCACGAGCGCATGCAACGCTGGCCCATGTGAACGGCGGCTCGATGCATGCCCGTGCAATGCATGACGGCGCCCGCTCGGGCGTGGTCTACTACATAGACGCCAGCTATTTCATTTTCCGCGCTTATCATTCCATGCCGCCCGACATGGTGGACGGGGATGGGAATGCCACTCACGCCTTGTATGGTTTCGCGCGCTTTTTGTCCGATCTATTGGAACAAGTTCGCCCCGAACGCATCGGTGTCGCTTTCGACCTAAGTTTGCGAGGCCAAACCTCGTTTCGGAACGGCATTTATCCGGCTTACAAAGCCAATCGCGAATCGCCGGCCGCCGATTTGGAGCGGCAGTTCGCTCTGTGCCGAGAGTTTTGCCGACACATGGGTCTCGCCGAATTTGCGAGTGCGGAATACGAGGCGGACGATATCATCGGTACCCTCGCTGCTCGTTCGCGCGCCGCGGGACTGCGAAATGTGTTGGTGACGCGGGACAAGGATTTGTCGCAATTGATCCGGGATGGTGACGTTTTTTGGGACTATAGCGGCAATACTCGTTACCACTATCACGACATAGGGCCGCGCTTCGGCGCCACTCCGGAGCTCATCGCCGACTTTTTGGCGCTGACGGGCGATTCGGTCGACAACATCCCGGGCGTTCCCGGGGTCGGCAGGAAAACCGCTGCGGAACTGTTTGCCGTATTCGGCTCCCTCGACGAGCTGTATGCGAACCTTCACCGTGTCCCGTTGATGAAGCTGCGAGGTGCTGGCGCCGTCGCCGCGAAACTGCTTGCGCACAAGGAAGCGGCGTATCTGGCGAGACGTTTGACCGGAATCGTCTGCGACATTCCGCTCGAGGTCACGATGGAGGATCTGAAGCCGCGCCCGCAGGATGGCGACGGCCTCAATTGTTTTTTTAATACTCATGGATTCGGCAATATCCTGCGGCAGCAGGCGCGCCGAATTGCCGCTAACGCCTAAGGCATTCGGGGAAGTCGATGGCTCAAAAAGACATTCAATCCGTCCTGCAGGAGGACCGAGTGTTCGCGCCGCCCGCGCAATTTCGCAAGCGCGCCAGCCTGAAAGCCGCGGATCTGAAGGAAATGTACACCGATGCCGCGCAGGACTACATCGGTTTCTGGGCGAAATTGGCCTTGGCTGAAATCGACTGGCACAGGCCTTTCACCGTGCCTCTGGATGACAGCCAGAGCCCCAATTATCGCTGGTTCATCGATGGCGAGTTGAACGTATCGCACAATTGCCTGGATGTGCATCTTGCGGCGCGCGGCGACAAGGTTGCCATCATATTCGAAGGAGAGCCCGGCGACGTGCGCAAGCTCACCTACCGTGAGTTGCATGGCGAGGTGTGCCGGTTTGCCAACGCTTTGCGAGCATTGGCAGTAGGCCGTGGCGACCGGGTCGTCATCTACATGCCACTGATACCCGAGGCGGTCATTGCCATGCAAGCATGTGCCCGCATCGGCGCCATTCATTCGGTCGTGTTCGGCGGCTTTTCGTCGAACGCGGTCAAGGATCGCATCGAGGACGCGCGCGCGAAGCTGGTGATCACCGCCGATGGCGGCTGGCGCGGGGGTAACACCGTCGAACTCAAGCGCGCGGTCGACAAAGCGCTAGCCGACGGCTGTCCCACGGTGGAAAAAGTCATCGTCTATGGCCGAACCGGCGCCGAGTGCGAGATGCGGGAGGGCCGAGATCTGTGGTGGAAGGATCTGGTGTCGGCGCAAAGCGCGAGTTTCGAACCGGAGTGGGTGGACGCGGAGCATCCGTTGTTTCTGCTCTATACCTCAGGATCGACCGGTAAACCCAAGGGGATACAACACGCAAGCGCGGGATATCTTCTGAATGCCAAGACGAGCACTCGATGGGTATTCGATCTCAAGGACAGCGACGTCTTTTGGTGTACCGCCGATGTGGGCTGGGTCACCGGCCATACCTACGTCGCCTACGGGCCACTCGCGGCCGGCGCGACGCTCATGATGTACGAAGGCGCCCCGACCTTTCCCGATGGCGGGCGATTTTGGAAGATCTGCGAGACCCATGGCGTCACCATTTTCTATACGGCGCCGACCGCGATTCGCGCACTCATGAAACTAGGCGATGCGATTCCCGGCAAATATGATCTCAAGCGACTGCGCTTGTTGGGAAGCGTCGGTGAGCCGATCAATCCCGAGGCGTGGATGTGGTATCACCGGGTCATCGGCGGTAAGCGCTGCCCGATCGTGGATACCTGGTGGCAAACCGAAACCGGGGCCACCATGATAACTCCCGTTCCAAGCGTTACGCCGGCCAAACCCGGCTCTTGCGCCAAGCCGCTGCCGGGAATTTTCGCGGACATCGTCGACGACGAGGGTCGCTCGGTGAAAACGCCGGACGCCGGAGGCTATTTGGTGATCAGACGCCCGTGGCCCTCGATGTTGCGCACGATTTGGGGCGACAACGACCGCTACGTCAAGACTTACTTCGAAAAATTTCAGAATCGCTTCTATGTGGCGGGTGATTCGGCGCGGCGCGACCAAGATGGCTATTACTGGATCATGGGCCGGATCGATGACGTGCTCAACGTTGCCGGTCACCGCCTGGGAACCATGGAAATCGAGTCGGCGCTGGTGGCGCATCCGCGGGTCGCCGAGGCCGCGGTGGTCAGCAAGCCGCACGATATCAAAGGCGAGTCGGTATTCGCCTATGTGGTCCTGAATGGGCAGAAACCGGACGCCGGCGCGGCAAAATCGCTGCTGGAGGAACTGCGCAGCTGGGTCGGCGAACAACTGAGCCCCATCGCCAAGCCCGACGAAATTCGATTGACCGACAATCTTCCCAAAACCCGCTCGGGAAAAATCATGCGCCGGTTACTACGCTCGATAGCGCGCGGCGAGGAAATTACTCAAGACATGTCGACGCTGGAAAATCCGGCGATTCTCGAGCAACTGCGTGGCGCGTCCCCAACTCCCGCCAAGGTAACGGCATCGGCCAAGGCCGGTTCACCGGTCGCCAAGCGTCGCGACTTACTCAAGAAAAAACGCGGCAAGGTGACGAAGGCCGGCCGCGGCATCACGAAGCGGGTGAAAGCAGCCAAGGTCAAAGCAAAGCCCGCCAAGCCTCGTCGCGTGGCAAGGTCCACAAAGCGTTCGCCCGCCGTGCGAGCGCGGCGAGGCAAGCTACGCGGCAAAAAGTGAGGCGCGAGGGCAGTCTCTCGGCCTCAATTTCAGGAGCCGCATGGGCTGGTGAGTGGCAAATTCCCAACGCTGCTATTCGCCTAAAATCTCGTTCAGGCCTTCGATTATCTTAGTGACATCAAGCGGAGCAATCCATTATTTTTTTGACTTTTTTGTTACCGCGTCGCCTGCGGTCGGTTTGGTGCGCGAGGCGTTGCTATGGACGTCACGCAGCAGACGGGAGATGAGATGGTTTGCGAAAATCTTGATTCGCGCGGAGGGCCGGTGCTGGGCGTAAAGCAGCCAGAATGCGGGCGGCTCGCCATCGGAATAAACGGCTCTCAGTTGGGGAAGGACTTCGATCAGCGAGCCTGCGGCGAGAAAATCGCGCACCATGTTCAAGGACAATCGGGCGACGCCGATGCCGCAAAGCGCCATTCCAGTGATCGTGGACCAATTGTCCGAGGTGACATGCGCGGTGATGGGTTGTTGGATCAATTTCTTGTCGGGCGTCTCGAAACACCAGACATCCGGCTCGCTCACCTGGTGCGTGAGGCAAGGCACATTAGCGAGGTCGGCCGGACTGCCGATTTGGCCGAAGCGTTCGAAGAAATCCGGTGAGGCGACGAGCGGCCGTCGAAACTGCCAGAGTTTCCGGCCAACGACATCCGCGCTGGGGCGGCGACCCGAATGCAGGACGATGTCGCAGGTGCCATCCAACAGCTGGACCGGTTCGGGCGCCGTTGAATGCGACAGACGGATGTCGGGATAGGTTCGGCAGAACTCGCCCAGGATCTGCGGTAGGTACGAGACGCCGGCATAATCCGTGCTGGCGAAGCGGATGAGTCCGGAGGGCTTGTTCGAGAGAGTGCCGATATCGTCGCGGGTTGCCTCCCAGCCATCGACCGCAACTCGGGCCCAATCGAGAAGCCGTGACCCGCACTCGGTGGGCACCAACGAGCGTGTGGTCCGGATCAAAAGCTTGGCGCCCAGCTCCTCTTCGAGGCCAGAAATCTGCCGGCTCGCGAGCGAGGGCGACAGCCTCAGCTGACGCGCGGCGGCGGCGACGCTTCCACGCTCGACCGCCGTGATTAGCAGCTGCAAAACTTCAAGGCGCAAACGTAATCCTCACCACGACATTCAGCGCCATTCTATCGGTTGTCGCCACGGAGGCAACGGCCGATATTCGCAAGGCGGCGCGCGTCGACTGGCCCCATCGGTGCGACCGGGAGCAGCTGGGCGGGCCCGCCCATCATGAGGCTGAGCCCAGCTCTGGCCAGGGCTGGGAAGGTGCCCCGGTTCGGCGGAGAGCCGCAAGCGCCATAGTCAGTAGCACGAGGCAGACGGCGGGCACGATCATCGCCGCCGACGGAGCGCCCGCGGCGGCGGCAATGGCCGGCATGCCGTTCTGGGCGGCAAACCCGCCGAGCGAGCCGAAACAGGTGATCGTGGCGAATATCGGGGCGGCAGAAACCTGTCCGCCAAATACTCGGGATGGCAGCCACCAGAAGCAGGGGACGAGCAAGGACAGGCAAGGCGTACCGACGGTGAGGGCAGCGAATTGCAGTGCTTTCCCCTGAGCGCCGATGCTGGTCAGAAAGCAGACGATGCCGAGCATCGACAAAGCGATCATCATGTTGAGGACGCGCCGCTCATTGGACAGGTACCTGGGAAGAATGATGAGCGCCATTGTGGACATCAGCCAAGGAATGCTGGTGAGTAACCCGTTTTGCGTACCGGTCACGCCGAATTCCCGGATCACCGTCGGCAGCCAGTAGGTAACGCCGAATAGGCTCGTCAAGATGAGGGCATACATGGCGGCGAACAGCAATGTTCTGAGGTTAAGAATCTTTCGCAGCGACAGGCGATCCTCGATGCCAGAGCCGGTCGGGGCCTCCAAGAGTTTCCTCAAACGGGAACGATCGTCTTCGCTCAGAAAGGAAGCGGTGCCTGGCTTGTCGGGCAGCCAAATGAGCACGGCGATGCCAACCAGCAGCGATGTGCCGCCGGTGGCAATGAAAATCCATTGCCAGCCTTGGAATCCAAGTACACCGTTCTGGTCGAGCATGAACCCGCCGATCACCGAGCCGACCATATTGCCGAGCGGGCTTCCAAGGCTTATGACGCTAATCGCCCAGACTCGATACCGCTGCGGAAACCACAGAGTCAGGTAATAGATGATGCCCGGATACGCACCGGCCTCTGCCGCTCCGAGCAGGAATCTCAATGCATAGAAGCCTATCGGCGCCTGGACGAAAGCCAGGCCGACGGTGACGGCAGCCCAGGTGATGAGAATGCGTGCGAGCCAGACGCGGCCGCCGACCCGAGTCATCGCCATTGTGCTCGGCACCTCGAAGATGACATAGCCGATAAAAAAGAGCGAGGCGCCAAGACCGAAGACGACTTCGCTCATATGGAGCTGGCGCGCCATCTGTAATTTGGCGAAGCCGATATTCGCCCGATCCAGGACGGCCATCAAGTACAGCAGTCCCGCCAAGGGAAGAACTCTGTACCTGATTCTCTTGATCAACATCCGGTCCTGTGCCGGGATTTCGGACATTTTCAAGGCTGGGCCATTTGGCTTCGCAGTCGCATCGTTTCCTGGATATCGATGTGGAGATCGTCGCCGGCGACGACGCCGTATATTTGACGAGCGGCTTCAGGCGAGACATAGCCCTGAAGCAAGTCGTTCTGCACGCTGCCGACCGGGCGCTCGAGCGGGTTGCCGAACCCGCCGCCGCCGCCACTCAAGACCCGGATGACATCGCCAGGATAAAGCTCACGGTCCCCCTTGGTGAGCTTTTCAACCGACCCGTCGGCGCGGTGGATCTCCACATGCGCGGTGGCTCCCGGTGCTCCGCCCTCCAAACCCCAGGGCGGGCAGTGCGTGCGGTCGAATTTGACGATGATGTTGCACGGATTCTGGATCGTGTAGATCTTCTCGACACCGAGGCCACCTCGGAATTTGCCTGGGCCACCGCTATCCATGCGCAGGCCCTTCGCCAGCAGGCGGTAAGGATAGAACGCTTCCTGAAGCTCGGCCGGGATATCTGGCACGTCACCATGGGCCATCGAACGGAACGGACCGGGGCCATCAGTCGTAGCGCTCGCTCCCCAACCCCCGGTGACGGTGTCGAGGTTGGAGAAGCGCTCGACACTGCCGGGGAGCTTTCCGTAGATGCTGTGCACGCCGTAGATACCATGATGAGCAGCGGTCCGGCGCTCCGGAAACGCCTTTCCGAGTGCCATCAGGATCGTGTCTACGACGGTGGGAATCATTGCACCGGACCCGCCGATCGGCGCGTCGGGTCGGGCGCTGAGAAAGGTGCCCTCGGGAATTTCGACGTTGAGGCGCACGAAATCACCTTCGTTGACGGGCGAGTTTGGCACAAGCAAATATTTGTAGGCGATCCGCGATGCGGCAACGGCACCACCGTTCCGGCCGGCATTGAAGGGCCCCTCGACCTGCGGGCCGATGCCGGACAGGTCGATCTTCACCTTACCGTCACCGACCGTGACGCTGACGCCGACGGGGATGCGGTCGGAAAGTCGGATGCCGTCGTCATCAAGCACGGAGGATGCCGTATAGGTGCCGGCCCGCGCCGCATCGATAGCTCTGCCCACCACCGCATTCGCATCGCCCCACATATCGGCGATCGCGGCGTCGACGGCGACACGGCCGTGGGTATGAAGGATATCGAGAATCAAGTCGTGGCCCATTATGCAGCCGCCGATTTGCGCCTCGAGATCGCCCATCAGCAGCCGTGGAAAGCGCGTATTGGTGGCGATCATGCGGAATAGCTCTTCGCGCCGCTTGCCCTTCTCGACAAGCTTGATCGTCGGGTATTGGACACCCTCCTGCCAGATATCGGTCGTGGTCGTCGATTGGCAGGAGCCCGGGACCGAGCCGCCGAGATCGATCCAATGGACGAGAACGGCGAAGAAGCCGACGAGTTCGCCTTCGTAGCGTACCGGGGTGTAAGCCGCGACGTTGTTGAGATGCTGCCCTAAGGTCGCGGCCGTATTGGAAATGACGATGTCCCCGGCCTGCATCCCGTCGCTGCCGATCAGGCTTAAGCCCTCGCGCACCGCGGTTCCCAGGGCGTTGGCGACGAATATCGGCAAGCTGCCGCGCGACTGCGCGACGAGGCGTCCCTCGGCATCGACAAAGCCGACAGAATAGTCCTTGTATTCCTGCACC
Source organism: Pseudomonadota bacterium (assembly GCA_030775625.1). Taxonomy (GTDB): domain Bacteria; phylum Pseudomonadota; class Gammaproteobacteria; order Steroidobacterales; family Steroidobacteraceae; genus Bog-1198. The sequence continues at coordinate 47,936 of JALYIW010000245.1, forward strand.
AAAGGGCTGAATGCGGTGCGTTCGATGTTCTTCTCGATCTGGTTGGGGACGGCGATCAATTGGTGGCGAATGATCTGCTTCGCGATCGGGTCTGCATTCACG
>JALYIW010000246.1 GCA_030775625.1 Pseudomonadota bacterium
GTCTCGGGACTTCAACGGGCATAACACGACGGTAAGCGCAGCCCTTAACTACGAATCAGACCTCTCCTTCCCGCTCGGCGGCACGCCGACGCCGCTGACCCAGATGAGTGGCGATTGGAAGGGTCCGGATGCGAGCCTTCACGAAGTCGATGCCCTAATCGGGGTTACCCAGGTGATGAACCGGCGTTGGCTTGCGACCCTGAGCTATTCCTATAGTGATGCGCACGGCTATTTAACCGACCCTTACAAGATCCTTTCGCTCGTCGATCCGCTCAGCGGACAGCCTAACGAGCAACTCTACGAGAGTCGACCGGAGCTGCGACGCAAGCAAAGCGTATTTTTCGACAATAAGATTCATTTGACGAGTGACGTGATCTCCGCATCATTGCGCGGTTACAAGGATGACTGGGGCATCAAGTCCCTGACCGCGGATTTACGCTACCGCTGGCAGATCGGCATGAATTATTACATCGAGCCCCACCTGCGCTACTACAACCAAAGTGCGGCGGATTTTTTCCGTTATTACCTGGTGAGCGGCGGCCCCATTCCCCAGTATGCGTCCGCCGACACGCGCCTCGCGAAGTTCCAGGCGCAGACTTATGGTGTGAAGCTCGGGGTGGCGCTGAATAAGGCTTCGGAACTGAATCTGCGGATGGAGTATTACGACCAACAGGGCAATGGCTCACCGGCGGGTGCCATTGGCCAGCTGCGACAGCAGAATCTTTTCCCGGATTTAAAGGCCTATACGGTGTTACTCGGATACACGTTTGCGTTCTGAAGCAGCCGAAACCAACACGGCAGCGTGCAAAGGTGTCCGCGGCACATCATGATCGATCGACGCACTTCACCGCGATGGCGAGTCCTTGTGTGGTGCTCGTTGACACGGACGACGAGGCGCTCGGAGATGCCATCGGCGAGATCGTCAAGACCGAGGCGTTACGGATTGAGGCCAAATTCTCGCGCTATCGACCGAGCGAGGTCACCCGCATCAATGAGAGCGCAGGAAGTGCGGTCGAGGTCGATGACGAAACTGCCGATCTCATCGACTACGCGAAGGTGTGTTACCTACTGAGCGACGGGTTATTCGATATCACCTCCGGAGCGCTGCGGCGAGCCTGGAAATTCGATGGATCGGGAAATCTCCCGACAGGCGAGCAAGTCGGTGCGGCTCTACAATATGTGGGGTGGGAGCGCGCGATTTGGGAGCGGCCGATGCTGCGGCTCCGGGCCGGCATGGAAATCGATTTCGGTGGATTTGGAAAGGAATATGCGGTAGATCGCGCATTGGAGCTCGCCGCAGCCCAGACCCGGGCTCCGGTGCTCGTGAACCTCGGTGGGGATCTGCGCGTTTCGGGTTCACGGCACGACGGGACGCCTTGGTACGTCGCCATCGAGGATGTGGATCGCGCCGGCGCGGCTGCGGGGCTGTTGGAATTATCGAACGGCGCCCTGGCCACCAGCGGTGACAGCCATCGCCACGTGCTCGACCGCGGGATTCGATATGGGCATGTGCTCAATCCTCTTACTGGCTGGCCCATTACCGATGCCCCGAGGTCCGTGACCGTCCATGCGAAAACCTGTACGGAAGCCGGACTATTGGCCAAGCTCGCACTGCTGCGCGGACCTGGCGCTGAAGACTTTCTGAAATTGGAAAAAGTCCGGGCGTGGTGCGTTAGATAGTGCGATCCGCGGAGCGGCATGGCGCATCTTTCGACGATGAGCCATGCTTGGAAGGTCTCAATTAAGCTGTGTTGCGATGAGCGTCAAGTAAGGCGGATGCCGCCGTCTATTGTGTGTTCGGCACCAATGATGTAACTCGACTCAGCGGACAGCAGGAAGAACGCGAGATTGGCCACTTCCTCGGCAGTGCCGTACCGCTTGAGCAGAGTCTTCGCTGCCATGTGACTCTTGAATGCCTTTTGCGCCTCGGCGGGCATCCCGCCCTTGGTCAATATATCCGTGTCGATTGGTCCCGGGCTTATGGTGTTGACGCGAATCCCGCGCGGCGCGAGCTCGACCGCGAGCGACCTGCCGAGCGAGACGACGGCAGCCTTTGCCGCCCCATAGACGCTCGCTCCGGGCACGCCGAGTTGCGCTGCGACTGATGCCGTAAATACAACCGAACTCGGGTTGGCTAGAATCGGCAGCAGTGACTGAAGTTGAAAAAAAACGCCACGCACGTTGACGTCGAACAATTCAGCAAAACCCTCGGGCGTCATGGCCGCAATCGATCCCGCCGCGCCGATGCCCGCATTCAAAAACGCGCCATCGAGCTGAGGCGTAAACTTTTGCACGGCGGCACCCAGCGCTTGAGCGTCCGCAACTGAGCCTGAATCAGAAGCTATGACGATCGCCGTGTTTCCCAGGGCGTTGCGCGCGGCAGCGAGTGTCGCCGGATTGTGCCCCGTTATAATGACGCGGGCGCCCTTCGACTGCAGTAGCTGCGCGGTGGCGAGGCCAATGCCCGTCGTGCCGCCGGTGATCAAGATTGTTTTATTTTGCATGCCAGAACCTACAGTAGCGGACGACCACCATCCACCGCCAATATCGCACCGGTGGTGAAGGTCAAGTCACGAATCACCGCAATGACCGCGGCGGCAATTTCCTTGGCCGATGCCAAGCGTCCCAGGGGAGTGCGTGCCACTTGCTGGTCACGCCATCCTTGATCGAGGGATTTGATGAAGTCAGTATCGACCAGGCCCGGCGAAACCGAATTGACCCGCACCGCCGGCGCGAGGGCGCGTGCCAGTGATTTGGTCATGTTGTCAACCGCCGCCTTCGATGCACAATACATGACGTTACTGCCGTTGGCGGTGCGCGCTGCGATCGAGGAGATGTTGATGACGACCCCGCCGCCGGGCCATGTGCTGGCCCGTAGCAGGGGCAGCAGCGCACGTATCGAGGCGAAACAGCCGCGAACATTGGTCGCCAGAATGTCCTCGATCAGGCGATCGTCGAGCGCCTCGAGGTCGGAATGCGCGACGAACCGCGTCGTCCCCGCGCAGTTGACCAACACATCGCAGCGCTCGTAGCGCTCGTGGACGATACGCGCCATCGCCTGCAGCCTATCGCTGTCTGTCACCGGCGCGCTCAAAGCCATGTGCCCAGTGCCCGGCAGTTTCGCGGCCAGACGCTCGGCTGCCTGCTGTGATTTGCCGTAGCCCACCACGACGGCAAATCCGCTGGCGGCCAATGCTTCACAAATCGACGTGCCGATCCCCCCGGTGCCGCCGGTGACCACTGCAACGGACTCACTGCTGCGCATCGGAGCGCCCCGGCGAAGTCCCACCAAAGCGGCGGACACGCAGATCTGCCTGCTCTTTATGGCCGGAAAATCCCTCGAGCTCGCACAATCGCGAGCAGTAGCCGCCGATCAATGCGCTCGATTCATCGCTCGTCACCCGTTGAAACGTGCAGGTCTTGAGGAATTTTCCAACCCACAGTCCCCCGGTGTATCGAGCGGCGCGCAGAGTCGGCAGCGTGTGGTTCGTGCCGATCACCTTGTCGCCAAAGGCGACATTGGTACGGGCTCCCAAGAAGAGCGCTCCGTAATTGCGCAGGTGATGCAAAAAATAATTGGGATCGCGCGTGATGACTTGCACATGTTCGGAGGCGATACGGTCCGCTTCCTGGACGAGTTCATCAATGGTGTCGACCAAAATGATCTCTCCACAATTATCCCACGCCTTGCGCGCCACATCCGCCGTTGGCAGCCATTTGAGCAATGTGCTAATGGCCTTCGGCACATTTGCAGCCAAGCTCGCACTATTGGTCAGGAGAATCGCGGGGCTGCCCGGGCCGTGTTCTGCCTGCCCAATGAGATCGACCGCGGCCATCTCGGCATCGCAGGTGTCATCCGCAATGATCAGAGTTTCCGTGGGCCCGGCCAGCAAATCGATGCCTACTCTGCCGAACAGCTGGCGTTTGGCTTCCGCCACGTAGGCATTCCCGGGTCCCACTATCATATCGACGGCGGCGATATCTTCGGTGCCCAGCGCCATCGCACCGATCGCTTGCACACCCCCAAAGGCGTAGATTTCGTCTGCGCCGCCCAGATGCATCGCGGTCACGATGGCCGGATGGGGCTGACCGGCAAACGGCGGTGCGCAAGCGACGACGCGCCTCACATTGGCGGCTTTCGCGGTCACCACGCTCATGTGCGCCGAGGCGACCATCGGATAGCGTCCTCCGGGGACGTAGCAACCGACACTTTCCACCGGCACATTGCGGTGACCGAGCACAATTCCGGGCATTGTCTCGATTTCCAGATCTTTGATGCACTCGCGCTGCGCCAATGCAAAGTTGCGGATTTGCGTTTGCGCAAATTCGATGTCTCGAATGGTATCGGCGGGAATACTTCGAACGCAGTCCTCGATCTCGCTTTTCGTCAATCGGAATCGAGCGGGGGACCAGGCGTCGAATCGGCTCGAGTATTCCCGGACCGCTGCGGAACCGCGGGCCGCGATGTCTCCCAGGATCTTCTCCACGACGGCGCGCACCTGCGCGCCATCCTCCGCCCTCGTTTCATTGCTGATTCCGGTTTTAAGGCGCTGGATCATGTGGATGTTTCCTCGGGGTTCTGGTCACGGTGCTTCAAGTATGGAACGAGGTAGGTGTTGCGGTTCACGTCATCTCCGGTATCTCACGGTTCTTCCGGCTCGTCACCGCGATGGCGGCGGACACCGCCGTTGCCATGGAACAAGTGACTCCGACTGTGAGAATGGCCTGACTCAGGCTTCCGGTGGTCTTTATCAGCGCAAGGATGACCAGAGGACCCAGGAACTGGCCCAGAAAATTGGCCGCGGTAAACAGCCCCGATCCCCTACCGCGCATGGCTGCCGGGACGGACGATAACAACCAATTGATTGCCGTCGGGAACATGATCCCGGCGCCGAGGTTGGCAATGATCCCGCCCGCGATCGCCGCCGGGACGGTGGGCACCAGGGACATGAAGAAGAAGCCGGCAGCGAATAAAGCATAGGCCAAGGCCAATTTTGCGGCGGGGCGGCCCTTCATCACGCTAAAAATCACAGAACCTGCGGGATTGGCCAGGGTTATGAGTGCGGACCACAGACCGATCGATGCGGGAGCGTTCATGCCGCGTTCGGTCACGAGAAAGCTGAACTGCACCACCGTCACCATGAACGCGATCATCGACAACATCACCACAATCGCGATTCCGATGGGCTTGCCCCATCCGAAGGACCCGGCAGCGAGCGTAGGCATTTCTCCCTGATCCACCACCGGCTCGCGCCGGGGCTCGCGCAGCAGCAGCAGCACCGGCAGGATCAATATCCATCCCCAGGCGTACACCAAGAAAGGAGTGCGCCAGCCGAATGCTCCCAACATACCGCCCAGGCTAACGAAGCCGACCGCGGCCAGGGGCGCGAGCCCCGCCTGGCCCGCAAGCCAACGTTCACGTCGGCGGCCCTGGAAGTAATCGCCAATGAGGGCCGTACTGCAGGTCATCACGCCAGCTTCCGCCAGGCCGACGGCGAAGCGCGACGCCACGATTGCATCGAGGGAACTCAATAGCAGAGGGGCCATGCCCACCGCCCCATAGACCAACAAAGCGGCGAGCAGCAGTTTGCGCCGGCCGATCCGGTCCGCGAGGAACCCATAGGGCAGCGCCAGTAGCGCGACCAGCAAGGCCGGCCCAGTCGCGAGCAGCGCAATCTTTAAATCGACCGCCGGCACATCCCTGAATTCGCGGGCGATGGTGGGCAGCACGGGGGCGATCACGACCGCCGCCGCGGGCGCAACCCAGGCGAGCGCGATGAGCACCAGGCCCTGCATCATGCCGGGCTTACGCAGTTCCGCGAGCCCCGTTTTCTCAGCCCGGTTCATGCGTGGCTCGGTGGTATTCGGCGATTTGGGGTTGTGGTATCTTTTAACCACTCATCGAGTAGTTTGGCAATTGTGTCGGGCATTGCGCCCGATTGCAATTTATATCGATAATGCCTGCCGCGCGGCGCCGGGAGCTGATAGACAATGAATTTTACTGCAGGCAAATCCGATTTGCACAGAATCCCGGTTTTCCTCGGCGCGCTGATCCTGGCGTTTGCCTCGGCGGCGGCGCCACCGACGGAGGCGTCGGCGCAACTGAACGCCAACAAGCAACTCGTGCTTGAATTTTCTCGCCAAGTGTTCGATGCCCGCGACACCAGCAAGGCCAAGAATTTCCTCACTGAGGATACGATCGAACATAACCCCAACGTGCCCTCGGGACTCAAGGGCTTTGTGGATACCTTCGAGAAGATCTGGAAACCGGACCCAAAGGCCAAGCACTCAGCTGCAGACACTGAGCTGATGCAGGGGGTGCAAAAGCCACCCGTAGCGGTAATCGCGGAGGGCGACAAGGTAGTCGTGGTCCTGAAAATCAAGCGACACGATCCCGCTGCGCCGAGC
>JALYIW010000247.1 GCA_030775625.1 Pseudomonadota bacterium
TCGTGACCATGCGCCCGCCGGTCTGCTTCACCGCGTCCGCCAGGAACAGAGTCGAATATCCATAACTCGTCCCCAATTCCAAGACTCTGGCGGGGCGCTTGGCAAGGATGAGGCTGTGCAGGAACCGGCCAACCTCCGGGCCGATCGGCAGCAAGAATTCATCGCGGCGCGCGAGCAGGTTGCCACCCAAGGCAGCAACCTTTGCTTGCTCGTCGATGTTGCGTAGTTCGTACTCCGAGAAAACTCGAGCAACTGCCGCGTTCGTGAAATGCATGGCTTGACCCATAGAAAAGATACAAGGCTACCATGGGTTGGCACGGGCAGGCACGCTCCTTGACTCGACTGTTCGGAGGCACTGGCGCTTCCAGCGCCGACCGTTCATTCTCGATGGAGCGCGCTGGCGGCCGTGAGTTGGACGCTTACCTTGAATCTCGCGGGCGATCCGCGTCGGCTGCCAGAATGAGGTGATGGATTTCGCGCTCCAGTCCGATGATACATTCCGACAGGCGTGCAATCGCTACCTGGTCCGGCGTTGCACTGCCCGACTGCCCCTGCGCCAGCCGCTCGATGCAACCGGCGCCCGAGCTCAAGGTGGGAAACCCGAATGACGCGCCAGTACCGGATATCCGATGAGCCAGCCGCTCCAGTTCTTCAAACACGCTGGCGTCCCCGCAGCGCAGCCGGGCCAGCAAATCGCGGGACGATATCACGTCCCGCAGGCAGCGCCTCAAGAATTGCCCCGCCAGTTCGAGCATCCGCAGCCGCATCGACGCGCGCTTGTCGACTAGGTCATTAATGGTATGCGCTCCCATATCTTCAACACCTCCTGTCCAAGTTCCATGGGGTCGAAAGGCTTGGCGATGACGCCGACGGCTCCTAGTTCGCAAAAATGTGCGACCTCTTGGGGCATGGCCTTGGCGGTGACGAAGATCACCGGCAGCGCCGCAAGCGCCTTGTCCGCGCGCATCTGCTTCAATGCGGTCGGACCGTCCATGCCTGGCATCATGACGTCCAGAAGTACCAGATCCGGATTGAAATCCAGCATAACTCTGAGGGCCTGCTCGGCGGATGCGCAAGTGCGCACCCACAGGTTGTCAACCAGGCCCAGCGACATCTCGACGATCTCGCGGATGTCCGGTTCATCGTCGACATACAACAGCGTTTTGAGTTCAGAGCGGTTCATTGCGGGGCGTCAATCCAGGACCTTCTAGAGCGGCGGAGGTCAGATCGGGAACCGTGACCGGTGTCAGGGCGGCAAGCGCGCAGCGCGCCTCTTTCAGCGAACGCCTGAGGGCGGCCGTGTTGAATGCGGCGGTGATACGCGCGTGCAATTCGACGTCGAAAATTTTCTTCGTAAGATAGTCATCGACCCCCGACTCATAGCCGCGCTGATAGTCGAAGCGGCCATCTCGCATGGTAAGCATGACGATATAGGTCTCATCCAGGCCTCGCGCACGCACCCTCTTGGCCAACTCGATCCCGTCCATCAGGGGCATCTGCCAATCGGTCAGCAGCACTGGAAAGAATCGCTCATCGATCAAGTCGAGGGCCTCCTGGCCGTTGGATGCCCTGGTCACATAGAAACCACGGGCCTGGAGTTGGTCGCCAATGAGCGCCAGTTCGATCTCATCATCGTCGACGACCAAGATGTTCAAGCGCGCTTCCTGGGTCAGCGCCCTCATTCGGTGGGTAATGACACCTGTGTTGATAGCGTCTTCGGACGAAAGCGGTACGTCTCCCCAGGGATCCTCGGGCGCGAGATTGAGCACCGGAAATCGATTCGCGTCGGGCACAGACTCGACCGATCCGGCGCGGGATTTCGCGGTCGTTAATTCCGACATGACGCTTTCTCCTTGGAACCGATGATTGGCAACAGAGTTCTGTCGGCAGACTGCAGGTCAATTCCCTGCTGCTTCAATCTAACCCCCAGCCGCATTGCAGTGGCGCCGACGCGGTCACGCCAAGTCTCGGCAAGACGCCTGCAACGCGGTGCCGGCAAACCCTGAAGATCAGGACCGCAATCATGATACGTGCGCTGACACACAGTTTTCTTCGGTAAGCGGAGAAGAATGAGTCGCGCCGCCTTTCATGCGCCCACAACCGAGCGATGAACGATCCCTTTGCCGGCAGCCGCCCTACCCATTCCACCTTCAACTGACTCGCGGTGCACGCACCCAGACCGCCTCACGTGAAGATTTGACCCGAGGGCACATGCCAAATATCCGCACGAGATCCGCCGAAGCCGCCCTTAGTATCGACGTTCGACGCGCCGAGGCGCTGTTGAAAACCGGCGCGCTGCAGACCGCCATCTTCAACAGCGCCACTTTCTCGAGCATCGCCACCGACGCCAAGGGCATCATCCAGATTTTCAATGTCGGGGCCGAACGGATGCTCGGTTACACGGCATCCGAGGTAGTGAACCGAATCACGCCTGCCGAGCTTCACGATCGTCCGGAATTGATAGCCCGCGCCGAATCTTTGAGTCTGGAATTCGGAACTCCGATTGCCCACGGCTTCGAGGCATTGATATTCAAGGCCTCGCGGGGAATGGAGGATATCTACGAATTGACCAAAATCCGGAAGGATGGGAGCGGCTTTCCGGCAGTCGTCTCGGTAACCGCATTGCGCGATGCGCAGGATATCATCATAGGCTACCTGTTCATCGGCACCGATAACACCGCGCGCAAGCAAGCAGAAGAGGCGCTGCTGAAGGCGGGAGCCTTGCAGAGCGCCATTTTCAACAGCGCCAATTTCTCCAGCATTGCCACGGATGCCAAGGGCGTCATCCAGATATTCAACGTCGGCGCCGAACGCATGCTTGGCTACACGGCTGCCGAAGTCATCAACAAGATCACGCCGGCCGACATTTCCGATCCGGTTGAAGTGATTGCCCGCGCCCGAGCGCTGAGCGTCGAGTTGGCGACCACGATCACGCCCGGATTCGAGGCGTTGGTGTTCAAGGCGTCGCGCGGCATCGAAGATATCTACGAACTGATGTACATCCGCAAGGATGGAAGTCGATTTCCCGCGGTCGTCTCCGTAACGGCGCTGCGCGATGCGCAGGGCTTCATCATCGGCTACTTATTGATAGGCACGGACAACACCGCGCGTAAACAGGTAGAGGAAGAACGCACAAAGCTCGACCAGCGCTTGCGGGATCAGCACTTCTATACCCGCTCGCTCATTGAGTCGAACATCGATGCGCTGATGACCACCGACCCCCGAGGCATCATCACCGATGTGAACAAGCAAACGGAAGCCTTGACCGGATGCACGCGCGACGAGTTGATCGGCGCTCCGTTCAAGAACTATTTCACGGATTCGGGCCGCGCCGAGGCGGGAATCAGCCAGGTACTGAACGAGGGCAAGGTTACCAACTACGAACTCACCGCACGCGCTCGGAATGGTCAGCTCACCGTGGTGTCCTACAATGCCACGACCTTTCACGACCGCGACCGAAGGCTCCAGGGGGTGGTCGCTGCGGCTCGCGACGTTACGGAGTTGAAACGCTTCGAGGAGACGCTGCAACGAAAAAATATCGAGCTTAAAGAAGCCAGCCGGATGAAGTCCGAATTCCTCGCCAATATGTCGCACGAGCTGCGAACGCCGTTGAACAGCATCATAGGATTTTCCGAGATCCTCAAAGACGGCCTGATGGGCGAAATGACCGACCAACAGCGAGGATGCATCGGCAACATATTCAGCAGCGGCAATCATCTGCTCTCCCTCATCAACGACATCCTCGATCTGTCGAAGATCGAAGCCGGCAAGATGATGCTCAATCTGGAGCCTGTGCAATTGTCGTTGTTGTTCGCGAACAGCCTCTGCATCGTTGCGGAAATTGCCGCGGCCCGGGGTATCCGTCTCGAGAATGAAGCTGCCGAGGATCTCGGAGTGTTTCAGGCCGACGCGCGTAAAATCAATCAGATTCTGTACAACCTGCTGTCGAATGCAGTCAAGTTCACCGAGCGAGGCGGCCATGTGATTCTGCGATCCCGCATCGTCCCGCGCGCCGCGGTGGGTCAACTATCCGGCCTGAGGGTGGGTCGAACCTTCCCGCTGGCGGAGAACGAGTTCGCCCAATTTATCGAAATCAGTTGCACCGACGGCGGCATCGGCATATCGCCCAATGAGCTGGAGCGGCTGTTCAAGCCTTTCAGCCAGATCGACACCGGCTTGGCGCGCAAATTCGAGGGTACGGGGCTGGGTCTGGCGATGGTAAAACTTCTCGTTGAGTTGCACGGCGGGTCCGTGGCGGTGGAAAGCACCGTGGGCGAGGGTTCGCGCTTCACGGCCTGGCTGCCGCTTCGAAGGACCGACGACACGATAACGCGAAAAGCACTGCGCCTTTGCCGGCGCGATTCCGCGCAAGGTATGCGGACCGCTTTGGTGGTGGAGGATGACTCGAAGGCCGCCGAGTTGATCCGTGTCCAGCTCGAGGCGGAAGGATTCAAGGTCCTGCATGCCGCCTCAGCCGAAGAAGCCATGATGCTAGCGATGCGGCAGCCGTTGTCGCTCATCACGTTGGACATCATGATGCCCGACGTGGATGGCTGGGAATGTCTCGCTCGCCTCAAGCAGGTGCCGGACCTGCAGCGCATTCCGGTGCTCATCATCTCGATTGCGGCCGATCGCGACCGGGGTTTTGCGCTCGGCGCGACGGCCGTCATGCAAAAGCCCATCACACGACAAGAATTATACGAGTCGCTGGTGGATCTGGGTCTGTTCCCCCTCTCGCAGGGTCAGACACTCAAGGTGCTGGTTGCCGATGACGATCCCAAAGCGGTGGCGCTGATGGCCGTTCGCGTCGCCGAGCTGGCGAGTACGGTTTTCCGCGCTCGTGGCGGCCGCGAGGCGATTGAAATCGCCCGGCGGGAGCTGCCGGACGCGATCATTCTCGATCTGATGATGCCCGAAGTGAACGGCTTCGATGTGGTCGCGGCGCTCAATGACGAGCCACGGACCGCTCGCATTCCGATTCTCATCGTCACCGCCAAGCAAATTACCCCGGAAGATCGCGCCAAACTCAGCCAATACGTCACCACCATCATGGAGAAAACCGAGTTCGACTCTGCGCGCCTTTCGGCGGAAATCCGCCGCGCCATGTCGGGACGGGGATCCGGAGTCTGAAATGGCAACAGTACTCATCGTCGAGGACAACGCAATCAATATGCAACTGACAACGTTCCTCCTCCAATCGGCAGGTCATACCGTGCTCAGCGCAATGGACGCAGAAAACGGCCTGGCATTGGCGCGCGCCGGACATCCCAATCTCATTCTGATGGATATTCAATTGCCGGGTATGGACGGGCTCGAGGCGACCGGTCTGCTCAAACAGAGTGCGGCGACGCAATCCATTCGGGTGGTTGCACTCACGGCCTTGGCGATGAAGGGAGACGAAGAGCGCATCCGCGCTGCAGGATGCGATGGTTACATCGCCAAACCAATGCGCTACAAGGAATTTCTTGCCTCCGTCGCCACTCACTTGGCGGCGGCATGAACGCGAACCTCCAGATAGACGGCCACCTACCGCGCATCCTGATCGTGGATGACGAGCGGCATAACCGGCAGTTGCTGGAAATCATGCTGGCGCGTCAGGGCTTTGATCTCGTGAGCGCCGCCAGCGGCGAGGAAGCGCTCGCCTTCGTGGCGCAAAAACCGCCCGACGTAATCCTTCTCGACGTCATGATGCCGGGGACCGACGGGTACGCGGTGGCGGATCAGATCAAGAACAACTTCGCCACCAAAAATATTCCCATTATCATGATCACCGCGCTCAATAGCCGAGACGCCCGGATGCAGGCGCTCAGCGCAGGGGCGGAGGATTTTCTCAGCAAACCCGTCGATCGAGCCGAACTGTGCATGCGCGTGAGAAATCTATCGCGGCTGAAAACGTAC
>JALYIW010000248.1 GCA_030775625.1 Pseudomonadota bacterium
GGCCCCGGATGCTCGCGGCAGGGAAGAATAACAATGAAAGCGGCAGATCGAATACGTCCGGAAACCCGCGGAGTCGAACACAAGATCGCAGTAAAAAAATCGCTGCCAGCGGTGACATCGCTCAGGATTCTGGTCGTGGGGGGCCTTGGGCTGCTGCTTTATTTTGCCCATGTCGCATTCATCCCCCTCGCATTGGCGCTTTTATTGGCGCTGATACTTTCGGGTCCGGTCGAAGCGCTGCGTCGCTGGCATGTGCCGCGCGCTGTGAGCGCCGCTTTGCTCCTCATGGCCATCATCGGGCTGTTTGCGGCGCTGGTGAATTTCGGCTCTGAACCCGCGCAAAAGTGGTTCGCCGTAGCACCGCATACCGTGAGAGTGATCGAGAAAAAGATACGCCCGCTGGCGCAGTTGATGGCTCGAATCGGCGACTTGCGTAACTCGGCGGCGAACCTCGGCAACGCTTCGCGATCGAGCCCGCAAACCCCGGCGCCGGTTGCCGAGGAAAGCGCGCCCGTGATGTTGCTCGATGTGACACGCACTCTCGTATTGAGCAGTGTAACCGTCATCATTCTCACTTTATTCTTGTTGTCCGGCGGGCCGCCCATGCTGGCGCGCATGGTATCCGCCGGTGCCGGCGATCTCAATTCTGCCCGTATCATCGGCGTCATCGAAAAAGTTCGCAGCGAGGTCGGCCGCTTCTATGTGACAACGGCGATGATCAATGTGGGGCTGGGTACGGCAACGGCCCTCGCCATGCTGGCGTGCGGCATGCCGAACCCCTTCCTCTGGGGGCTCATGGCGGCGCTTCTGAATTTCATACCTTACGCAGGTTCGACCACTACCCTGATCGTAGTGACCTTGGTAGCCATCATGTCTTTCGACACCTTGGTCCAGGTGCTCGCGGTGGCCGGCAGCTATCTCGTGCTGGCGACCATCGAGGGGCAAATCGTGCAGCCGTTGCTCGTGGGCCGGCGCTTGGAACTCAATCCCATGCTGGTGTTTCTGGCTTTGTGGTTCGGTGGATTTTTCTGGGGAATTCCGGGGATCATTCTCGCTACACCCTCATTGGTCGCGTTGAAGGTCATTGCGGAGAACGCCGAGCACGGACGACCGGTTCTCGAATTCCTCAGCCCGAATGCGCCTGACTGATCAGACGCGACACATTGAGCGCACCCCAATGTCGAGGCCGGGCCAAGGAGTCCAGATCACTGGCAGATAACTCATCGCTGCTGTAAGTAATGACTTGTTTGCCGGCGGCGTCGAAAACTTCGATACGCCAGCGCGGCTCAGAGGCCAGCAAATCTGCGGCCACCGTCAGCAATTGCTGCGGATAGCGATACGGACCGTCCGCAATGCTCTTTCCCGCCCCAATATACCAATAACCATCGGCGTTTTCATGCACCGCCAACAGGGTGGCGCGCTGCTCATCCGAATTGCAAGGGTCGCTCATAGGATCTTCGATCGATGGAGTGGATGTAAGAGCGAGTCTCACTATTCCCGGTGCGCATCTCTGTAGGCGAAACGCCCGAGCGTTTGTCGGAGTAGCAAATATAGGTCCCTTGACTGCGTGCCCGCCTTCGCTACCGCAGTGCCGGTATTATAGACTAGCCATTCCACCGCGCCGGAGCCGCAAAGTCTGTGAGTGCAAACCTGTCTATGCCGGAAGAGCCGGGATACCAAAGCGGTTTCGGCAATGAGTTCGCCACCGAAGCAGTGCCGGGAGCCCTTCCACCGAGGGGCAATTCGCCGCAGCGCTGCCCTTACGGTTTGTACGCGGAGCAATTCTCCGGCACTGCGTTCACGGCGCCCCGACATGCGAATCGCCGTTCATGGCTGTATCGCATTCGCCCGGCGGTCACTCATCGGTCGTTCCAGCCCTTCGAGCATGCGCGGTTCGATGACGCGGCAGCGGATGCGCCGTTGTCGCCCAACCAATTCCGTTGGGATCCCTTGCCCCTGCCGAAAACGCCCACCGATTTTGTCGAGGGACTCTTGCCGATCGCCGGCAACGGCTCCCCGGAAAGCCAGTCGGGCTGCGCCATCTACTTGTATGCCGCAAATCAATCGATGCGCCGGCGCTTCTTCTACGATGCTGACGGGGAAATGCTCATCGTGCCTCAAACCGGCACATTGACCCTGGACACCGAGCTCGGTCGTATCGTCGTGGCGCCGCAAGAAATCGCGGTCGTTCCGCGCGGTTTGCGCTTTTGCGTCGAGGTGCCGCCCGGCGGCGCGCGCGGCTATATCTGTGAGAATTTCGGCGCCCTGTTTCGTTTACCCGACCTCGGACCCATCGGTTCCAATGGCCTTGCCAACGCCAGGGATTTTCAGATCCCACGGGCGCGATATGAAGATATCGACGCCGAGTGCGAATTGATCGCTAAATTCTCCAGCAGGCTGTGGGCCGCGAAAATGGACCACTCGCCGTTGGATGTGGTCGCTTGGCGTGGAAATTACGCGCCCTATAAATATGACCTGCGGCGCTTCAATACCATGGGTTCGGTGTCTTACGACCACCCTGACCCTTCCATCTTTTTGGTGCTGCATTCGCCCAGCGACACGGCCGGCACCAGCAATATCGACTTCGTGGTTTTTCCGCCGCGCTGGCTGGTAATGCAAGACACTTTCCGTCCGCCTTGGTTTCACCGGAATGTGGCCAATGAATTCATGGGATTGATCTGTGGGGTCTATGACGCAAAGAGCGAGGGGTTCGTCCCTGGAGGTTCTTCCTTGCATAATTGCATGAGCGGTCACGGGCCGGACGCGGCGACCTTCGAGCATGCTAGTTCAATCGATACCTCGCTTCCCCTGCGAATCGGCGACAGCATGGCCTTCATGTTCGAAACTCGGATGCCGATCAAACCGACGCGCGTGGCGCTCGCGGGAATCCCTGCGCTGCAAAATGACTACATATCCTTCTGGCTGGATCTGAAAAAATATTTCGATCCGACGCGGCCGTGAGCGATCTGAACCGCTTGGATTCAACGCACGATGCGAACGCCAGAAGCTGGCTCGACTCAGCGAATCGTCCTGACGGCGATTTTCCGATTCAGAACCTGCCCTTCGCGGTTTTTCGCCGCCCTCGATCCAGCGAAGCTTTTCGCGGCGGCGTGGCGATCGGAGATCAGATCCTCGATCTTGGCGCGGCGTCGGCGACGGGAGTTTTCCGGGCGGATGCTGCGATCGGCTTGCGCGCCGGAGCCGAGACGACCCTCAATTCTTTGATGCAACTGGGAGCGCCCATTTGGCGCGCAACCCGGCGCGGGTTGTTCGAGAGTCTGCTGGCAGGTTCGCCGTCTAGAGCGCCAATCGAGCGTTGCTTGGTGCCGCAAAGCGAAGCCGAATACGCCCTGCCCGCGCAAATCGGCGACTACACCGATTTCTATGCATCCATTTATCATGCGACCGCCGTGGGGCAAATGATGCGCCCCGACAATCCGCTGCTGCCGAATTACAAATGGGTTCCCATCGGATATCACGGTCGCAGTTCCTCCATTGGCATTGCCGGCCAGAGCTTCCACCGACCTTGCGGGCAGCGCTTGCCGTCAGGCGCCGAGGCCCCCGTATTCGGGCCGAGCATGCGTCTGGATTATGAGTTGGAGCTGGGGGTGTTCATCGGCCCTGGAAATTCCTTGGGTGCTGCCATTCCCATGGACATGGCCGAATCGCATATCTTCGGCATGTGTCTGCTGAACGATTGGTCGGCACGCGACCTGCAGGCGTGGGAATATCAGCCCCTGGGCCCCTTTCTGGCGAAGAATTTTGCAACCACGATTTCGCCGTGGATCGTCACCCTAGAAGCGTTGGCGCCGTTTCGCGCACCCCCCGGTCGGCCCGAAGGCGATCCCCAGCCCTTGCCCTACCTGAGTTCGCCATGGAATCGCGCCGCCGGCGCGATCGACATTCGTATCCAAGCGCTGCTCCAAAGCGAATCCATGCGACAGAAGCACCAGCCGCCGCAATTGTTGTCCTCCTCGAGTTTCAAACACTCCTATTGGACCATTGGGCAACTCGTGACACACCACACCGTGAACGGCTGCAATCTGCGCGCCGGTGATCTATTGGGAACCGGCACGCAGTCCGGTCCGACGCCCGCGGAAGCGGGGTCCTTGCTGGAACTTAGCATGGGCGGGCGCAAAACCATCGACATCGCGGCAGGCGAGACTCGAACCTTTCTGCACGACGGTGACACGGTGATATTTCGGGCGTGGTGTGAAAAGCACGGCGCGGCGCGCATCGGCTTCGGCGAGAACCATGGGCGCGTAATGCCGGCTCTGGAGCCGAGCTGACCGTGCACCCAGCTAGATCTCGATTTGCCTGGCAATCTCGATCACATTTTCAGGCGCCAGATTGAATCGATCCACCACTTTGACCGAGTTGCGGTAGAGAAAGGCAAACAAGGCCAAGCGCCAGCCGCGGAGTCGGGTGCTGCGCGGTTTTTGCACGACCAGGTCGCGAGTGCCGACAAAACGCGCCTTGTCGAAATCGACTTCAGTTTCCAATCCTTGAGCACTGTGCAAAGCACGCCGCAGGTCAGGGATTTCGAAAAACCCGAAGCGGGCGACGACGTGCCACAACCCCTCGCCGACATTATCCACGACTGTACAGTGAGGACCTGCGATTCGCGGCGCACTTTCGAACACGACACTAAGCGCGATCGCGTGCTGCGGAAGCACTCCGACGAAGCGCGCATGGTCCATGATGAGCCGCGGTATTTTTTGCGTGCTTCTCGTCAAGAATACCGTTGTTCCGCCAACCCGGGGAATGACTCCGCTTTTCAAATCGGCCAAAAACCGATTCGCGGCTTGCGGCGACTGTACCAGAGTAGCGCGTACAGCCTCGGTCCCGGCCCGCCACGTGATCATGACTACAAACAAGCCCGCCGCGAAACTCAGCGGTAGCCAGCCGCCGTCGGCGATCTTGAGTATATTCGCCAAAAAAAAGCTCGTGTCCACCGCCATGAATGCGCCGGCGACGACAATCGCGGCGGCCGGCGGCCACCGCCACACATCCCGCATGGCCCGGTACAACAACACGGTGGTCAACAGCATGGTCGTTGCCACTGCCGTTCCATAGGCTCCCGCGAGACGACTCGAGCTTCCGAAGCCCACGGTGGTGGCAATGGTCGCCGCCATCAGCAACCAATTCACCACGGGAACATAAATTTGACCGTAGATGCGATCCGACGTCTGCCGGATCGAGACGCCCGGAAGCCACCCGAGTTGCATGGCTTGTCGGGTCATCGAAAACGAACCGGTGATGATGGCCTGGCTCGCGATGATGGTGGCGACCGTCGCCAGCACCACCAGGGGGTAGATCGACCAGGGCGGCGCAATCTGGAAAAAAGGATTGCCGCTCACCGTTCCCTTGTCGATCAAGAATGCGGTCTGGCCCGCATAGCTGACGAGCAATGCCGGCAGCACCATTCCATACCAGGCCCAGCGGATCGGAGCTTTTCCAAAATGACCCATGTCGGCATACAGCGCCTCGCCGCCCGTAATGCACAGAAACACTCCGCCCAGCACCAACCAACCGGCGCTTCCCGCATGCACCATGAAACGCAACGCGTAACGCGGATCGAGTGCGGCGACGATACCCGGATGTCGTGCGATCGACAGCAAGCCAAGGGTCGCGATGACGATGAACCACAACAACATCACCGGACCGAAGGCGCGGCCGATTTTCTCCGTGCCAAAGCGCTGCGCGCCGAACAGGCATAGGAGCACGAGTACCGCGGCCGGCATGACGAAGGGCGTGAAGGTGGTGGTGACCACATTGACGCCTTCCAGGGCGCTCAAGACCGAAATTGCAGGCGTGATCACCCCGTCACCATAAATCAATGCCGCGCCCAGCAAGCCCATTCCCGTCAACAGCTTGAATCCGGGAGCAAAACCGTTTGCACCGATGAGCGACATCAAGGCCAGGATTCCGCCCTCCCCGTGATTGTCGGCGCGCAGCACGAACAAGCAGTACTTGACCGAGACCGTGATTATCAGAGTCCACACGATCAGCGATAAAACGCCGAGGGCACTTTGAGCGGTGAACCGCCCCCCCATGGCCTGGACTACGGTCTGCAGAGTGTATAACGGACTGGTGCCCAAATCCCCAAACACGACGCCCAGTGCACTCAGCGCCGCCCAACGGCCGCGCTGCCTGTCACTCAAATGATGGGGTTCGCGTGTTGAATCGATTGTCGCCATGACACCGTGACATTTGAGCCAATTCGCATCGTTGCAGCGCCTAAGGAGTGTGGGCGTTGTCGGTGGTCGCAGGCGTCGGCGGCGCGGTCGCAGGGGACTGCGGATCGAGCGCGGAGGCATCGGCTTCGAGACCTACCGTCGCGATCACGCCGTCCGCCTTTTGCAAAACTTCGCGCGCATAATCCCAATGAATGGCGACCGTGGTGTCGCCTACGGAAGCACGCAGCATTTCTGCAAATTGATCGATGTTCGGTTCGAAACTCTGGCCCTGGGCGTCAACCGGCGGATGTGCCTCG
Source organism: Pseudomonadota bacterium (assembly GCA_030775625.1). GTDB lineage: Bacteria > Pseudomonadota > Gammaproteobacteria > Steroidobacterales > Steroidobacteraceae > Bog-1198. The sequence goes on from JALYIW010000248.1 coordinate 6,497, forward strand.
AGCAGCAGTTCACCATCGACCCAGGCCACCTTGACGGGTTCATTGATGAGCCGCACGGGCGTCCCCACCGGGATCAGCGGGAACAGCGCCGCCACGTCGTCGGGATACATCCGAATACAGCCGTGAGTCACCGCGAGGCCGACAGCAATGGGATTATTGGTGCCATGAATCAAATAGGTACCATTGCCGGCAGCCAATCTCATGGCAAATAGGCCGAGTGGATTGTCCGGACCCGAGGGCACACTGGGGGGGAGCGGATCGCCGGCCTCCGCGTGTTCCTTACGGACGGATTCCGGCGGATACCACACGGGATTTTTTTGTTTGCCGATCACATGGGTGAGGCCAAGAGGCGTGCGCCAGTCCATCTTCCCGATGCTCACGGGGTAGGTGATGACCACGCGCGCTGCACCGCGTTTTTGCTTGGGAAAGTAGTAGAGGCGATGTTCGGGCAAATTCACGACGATGCCTTCACGGGGCCCAGGCGGCAAAATGTGGCGGCCGGGAATAATGATATGTTTGCCGGCACCGGGAATCCACGGGTCTACTCCCGGATTGACACGGATGATCTCCTCCGAGCCCAGACTGTACTTTCGCGCGAGATCGTAAAGGGTATCTTCATATACCGTCTCAACGCTTTGGTCCTGACCGAACACCGGATCGTCGGGATTCGCAAGAGTGTATTCGGTTGCCTGCGCGCTCTGTGCACCCGAAAGCGACAGCAGCAGCCACAGTCCCGCCGCGGCGATGCCGCCGGCGGCCTGCTGGGTCGATTTGTTTGGCGATTCGATACCGTCCACGCCGCTAGCGTAGCACGCGCGGCCGCAGACGCACCGTACTGGCGGAAGGCCCAACCGCATTCGCGCAGCTCAACTCACGCAGGTCAGCTTGCGCCGCGTGCAGTTTATGAGTATGTATCGGGCCACCATGGCCATCCACAGTTTATTCCCCACAGTGATTTACTCGGCCGCCTTGCAACGCCACGGGGCTGCGGCCTTCAACCGACAGCTTCTCAAAGAGTGCCGGCAATTGCGGCGCGACGACGTTGCAGGGCGCCGCTGGTCCGCGAGCAACTACCCGGGCGGCTACACCTCCTATGGCTCGGTGCATTGGCTGCAGCGCATTTCGCCGACCTTCAAAGCCTTGCAGCTCAAGCTCGAGCGGCACGTGAAGGCATTCGGCAAGGCGGTCGAGTGGGACCTCGAGGGCAAAGAACTCAAGATGACTGATTGCTGGATCAACATCATGGCCAAACATGGGGTGCATGGCCTGCATTTGCATCCCCTCTCCACCCTGAGCGGCACCTACTACGTGCATGTTCCAGCCGGAACTCCCGGTATCAAGTTCGAGGATCCGCGTTTGGATCGCTTCATGGCTGCCCCCCCGCGAAAGTCCACAGCTACACGTGAGATGCGACCTTGGGGCACCTTCCCGGCCACCGCGGGTCATGTGATGCTGTTCGAGAGCTGGCTACGCCATGAAGTCGTGCCTAACCGCCTCGCCGCCGAACGGGTCAGCGTCAGCTTCAATTACAACTGGTTCTAGCCCGCTTTGAATGGAGTAAACTCCCCGGCAATGACAACCCGAACGTCCGACGCCACCATGGCGGTTTTCCTTGACCTGGAGAACATTGCGCTAGGCGCCCGCGATGCGAAATATCCGAGTTTCGACATCCAAAAGGTGCTCGAGCGGCTTTTGCTCAAAGGCCACATCGTCGTCAAGAAAGCCTATTGCGATTTCGACCGCTACAAGGATTTCAAGCGCGGCCTGCACGAAGCCGCTTTCGAGCTCATTGAAATCCCTCATGTGCGGCAGTCGGGGAAGAATTCGGCAGACATCCGCATGGTCGTCGACGCGCTCGATCTGTGCTACACCAAAGGACACGTCGATTCTTTCGTCATTTTGAGCGGCGATTCGGATTTCTCCCCGCTGGTGAGCAAGCTGCGCGAAAATGCCAAAACCGTGATCGGCGTCGGCGTTAAGAATTCCACCTCGGATTTGTTCATCAATAACTGCGATGAATTCATTTATTACGACGATCTGGTGCGTAGGGAGCCGTCCAAGGCGCGCCGCCGCGCTGCGCCCGCGACGCGTGCTCCAGCGGCATCCTCCGCGAGCGCCTCTGCGGCGGCCACCGCCGCTG
>JALYIW010000249.1 GCA_030775625.1 Pseudomonadota bacterium
GCCGTGTGCCACACCTTGTATGCCGACGCATCGATGGTGACGGTTTTGCTGGTACGCAGCACCGGTGCGGCGGCCATGCCGTAGCCAGCCGCCAAAACAGCCATCCCAAACATGAGCGCACTTTTGATTTTCATGATGAGTCCTCGTGAAGAACATACCCCTGCCTCGCCATTATCGATCGTTCTCGCCTCGACGGCCACATCAGTTCGGCCGCAGCCAGCGCGCCGCCGCGGGCGGTATCAGCAGCAAACTGACCAAAGTGGATGACACCAAGCCGCCGAGGATAACCACCGCCATGGGACCCTCGATTTCGTGGCCGGGCTGATGCAGTTGCAGGCCCACAGGAAGCAGCGCCAGCCCGGTAAGCAAGGCTGTGAGGAGGACGGGAGTGAGACGCTCCTCAGCTCCGCGCACCGCGGTTGCGAGATTCCAAGATTGCGCCTCGGAGCGCACCAGGTGGTCATAATGCGATATGAGCAAAATAGTGTTGCGCGCCGCCATGCCAAACAGCGCCACGAAACCGACCATTGCCCCCAGCGTCAGCGTGCCTCCAGTCAGCACCACCGCCGCGACGCCGCCTATCAGAGTGCTTGGCAAGGACAGTAGCACCAGCGCCACGTGACGGGCGCGTCCGAACGCCAGAGCCATCAACAGGACGATGAGCACAAACGCAGCCGCCGAGTGCAGCAGCAGCTCATTCCTGGCAGCGGTTTGCGCCTGCGCCGCTCCACCGTAGCGCAAGAACACTCCCGCCGGCAGCTCGACCTTCGCGGCGATCGCCTTGCGCGCCGCTGCGGCATAACCGGCTTGGTCGGCACTCTTGGGTGATGCAACCACGACCTGGCGCCGCAGCCCGTCCTCGTGGGCCGCCAGACTGCGGGCCATTACCATGCTGATCCTGGCCACCGAGGATAGGGAGGTAAGCGCACCGTCCGGCCCGCGCAGCAGCAGCGCGCCCACGGCATGCGGATCGGCACCGGCGTTCGCGATGCGAACGACCACCGGCACGCTGCGATCGGCCTGATTCAGTTCGGCCGCGACGCTGCCGTGAAAGGCCGCATTGATCGTTCGCAGCACACCCGAGGCTTGCAAGCCCGAGAGGGCGAGCTGCTCGGGAAGCAACTCCACGTGCATTTCCACCTCTCGCGGCGGCACGCTCAGGCGCACGCTTGCGCTCCCGGGCAGCCCCCGCAATACCTCGACGATCTGCGCGCCGACGTGATCGTCGACATCGAGATCGGAACCGAAGACGCTGATCGAGAATGGCGCGGATTCACCGGACAAAGTCTCGCCGATGCGTTCGGCGAGCACGGAGTAGATTTCCACCAACTGATTCGGATAGTCGGCAAATACATCACGAATGGCTGCCTCGATCTCGGTCGCGCTGCGGCCCTGGCCGGGGTCTATCTGGACTTCGAACTCGCTCTTGTTGGGCGCATCGGGATCCTGGCCGTTTTCAGCGCGGCCAATCTGTTCGGCGACACTCTTGACTCCGGGAATGGCGATGAGGCCGCGGGAAATCTGCCGGCCGACGCGGGTTGTCTCGCCGAGCGAAATCCCGGGGCGCAGAGATGCATGGGCAATCAGGTAGTTCTCGCGAAAATCCGGCAACAAGCGCGCACCCAGCAGCGGCAAGAAGATCAGGCCGGCGATGCCGCTGACGATGAGAATCATCGCCAACGCACGCGGACGATTGCCGAGCCAGCGAATGGCATGCAGTTGTCCCCGTTTCAGACGCTGCAAAAAGGCCGCTTCGGCGTGAGGTTCATGGCGCGCCATCACCAAAGAGCATAGCGCCGGCGTCGCACTCATGGCGACCAACAGGGACAATCCCACCGCCAGCAAGAACGCAATCGACAGCGGCCGAAAGAATGCGCCCTGCAAACCCGACATCATCAATATGGGCAGAAACGCCACCGCCACGGCCGCCGTCGCGTAAAATACCGGGCGGCGAACTTCGAGCGACGCTGCAATGAACAACTCGCCGATGTCGGCATTTCGGGGAGCGCTGCGGCGCCGGCGCAGAATATTCTCAACGTCGATCACGGCATCGTCGACCACCACGCCGAGCGCAACTACGAGACCGCCCAGTGTCATGGTATTGAGGCTCAAGCCCCAGGCTTCGAGAATCCACACCGTCGTGAGTAGTGCCAGCGGGATCGCACTGAAGGAGACCAGCGCACCGCGCCAGTCGCGCAAAGTGACCAGCAACAACGCCACCACCAGCACCGCGCCTATCAGCAGTGAATTACGCAACTTCTCGATGGCGCTTTCGATGAAGCTCGCCGGGCGCAGCAGCGCGGCATGATATTCCACACCTTGTTTGGCAAGCCCCGGCGCGATGGCATCCAGGCGTTGCTCGAGCGCTCGCGTCACCTCCAGGGTGTTCGCGCCGAACTGCGTCGAGGTTTCGATGAGAATGCCCGGCTTGGCGGCGATCAACGCATCGCCGAATCGAGGTTCAGCGCCCTCGCGCACCGTGGCCACATCGCTCAAGCGTATGGGTAACCCGCCTCGAGTTCCAACGACGGCCTGCCCTAACGCGCCGGGCGTGGCGCCGGAAGCCTGGGCCTGAATGTTGATGCGTTGTGTAGCGGTTTCCAAGTAACCACCGCCGATCAATTCGGTCGCATGCTTCGCTGCTGCCAAAACGCCATCCAGGCTGAGATTCGCGGCCGCCAATTTGGCGGAATCTACTACAATCTGGCGCTCGCGCACTTGACCGCCGAAAATTTGCGCTTGAGCGACGCCCGGCACTGCAAGGATCTGCGGCTTGACCATCCATTGCACGATGTCGCGCAACTCCACCGGCGAGAGCCGGTCGCTGGTGTAACCGAAATGCACCAGGTATTCCATCGAGGAACTCAGAGGCGAGAGCAATGGCGCCCCGACACCCGGCGGCAATGAGCCCGCAGACTCCGCCAGCCGCTCCGTCACGACCTGGCGCTGGCGATAGGGATCGGCGCCGCGGTTGAAAATCACTTGAATCGCCGACAACCCCTGACTGGAGGTGGAGCGCACCGTGCGCACGTCCTCGGTGCCGGCGAGCAGCCCTTCCAGCGGCCGGGTAACCAGGGCTTCCACTTGAGTTGCATCGAGCCCGGGCGCCTCGGTCTGCACCAGCACGTGCGGGGGCGCAAAATCCGGAAACACGTCGAACCGAGCCGAAGCCAGGGCGCCGACGCCCAACGCCGCAATCAGGCAGGCGAGCGCCGTAATAATTCGCGGATTGCGCAAAGAAGCGCGGACGATGACTGCGAGCATGCGCGGTTCGCCTCAGTCGTCATCATCGACCGCATCGGCGTCGACTCCCCGCAGCGACCACAATACGCCCACTCCTCGCACCACGATGTCATCATCATGGCCGATGCCCGCGACCAACCACCCGTCAGCGTACGGCGCCAACAGGGTCACTTTGACGGCGGCGTAGCGAGCCCTGCGTTCGCCTGCCTGCTCGGTGAGCTGCTTATAAACATACGCCCCCTTCTCGTCATAAAGGATGGCGTCTCGCGGCAATGAGAGACCCGATATCGCGGCGGTGAGCAGCACCACCGGGATTCGCGCGCCGGGCCCTAAACCCACCGGCGCGTCAGGTACCTCTATCAGCAAGCCGACGCCTTGCAACTCCGTGGTTTGACGCAAAGTGCCGAGAAGGCGGCCCGGCACTTGGATGCCATCCACGTCCAATAATGCCTTGCTGGGCAGCTCTCCCACGCTGTGCCTGCCCGGCAGATCGGCGCGCAGCAAGAGAACCCTGCCGCTGATTGCGGCCCGCAGCAGTTTCTGCCGCATGTCGGCCGGCATGTCAATCATGGGACCCCAATGCAACGTGAACCGCGCCGCCGCGGTCTGCGAGTCGGCGAGCGCTTTTGCCTGCGCCGCCTGTGCGGCTTCGAGCATTCTGAGCGACGCGCCGGCGCCGCCCTTGTACAGTTCGCGCAGACGCGAGAGCTCCGAGTTTGCCGACTGTTCGGCGGCGGCCGTCGCGGTCGTGTCGCCCAGTTCGGACAAGAGCGCGGTGGGATCGAGCACGACCCCGAACGCATCGAGGCGCTGCGGCGCCTGCGCGGCAATGGGATGTGCGACCAGGATGCCCACGGCGTTTTGTTGCTCGCGGTTCAGACTGGGTTCGGCACTCGACAGAGCGGGTGCCGCTTTGTCATCGGTATCGCCGAACGCCGGCAATCCGCAGCTCAATGTCGCGCACAGAGTGATCGGCAGTGCGCGTTTTGGCCAAAGCCTCATGAACCGGCTCCGGCGGCGACTGCAACCATGCTCTCCGCCAGCGCAAGTTCCGGGCCCGATAAGGGCGCGCGCAGCGCATCCTCGAGATCGTTGCGTGCACTCTGCAACCGCGCGCGCATTAGCAGTAATTCGAGTTCAGCGCGGGCAATCGAGATTTCCGTGCCGATCTGCTCTGGTCGATCCGCCGCGCCCAACCGTAGGCCGAGATCGGATTGCTGCTTCTGACGTTGCGCGATCGCCAACTGCCGTTCGGCAGCTTCCGCGCTGGCGCGTGCGACGAATTCAGCGCGCTCGGCGGCGGCGATGTCGCCGTAAATCCCAGCCTGGACGGCCAGCATGCGCCGGCCCGCCACCTCGCGCGCGGCGCGCGCCTCGGCGATTTCGCCCTTATTACGGTTCAACGGCAACGCGAAGCCCACATCGAAAGGAAACTTTGCGATGCCGTGATCCCAGTAATAGCCCGGCCCCAATACGAATTGCGGATACTGCCGTGCAATCGACTGCTGCAGTTTGGTTTCCGCTTGCGCATAGTCGCCGACCGCCACCGCCAAATCCGCGCGCGACAACAGTGCTTTTTCGCGCGCCTGATGTTGCCGCTCGGCGTCGATCGGCGGCGGCGCGCCCCAATCCGGCCACACGAAAGAGATTTCATCGAGTGCCTCCGGCGGCAGACCCAGAGCTTTGGCGGCGGCGGCTTGGGCTACTCCGATAACTTCGCGCAACTCGGCCGATTGTCGTTCCACCTGTATCCGCGCCTGCTGACTCGCGATCAATTCTACCGGCGCATCCTCGCCGACCGCGATTCGCTGCTGTTCGAAAGTCAGCAGTCGATTCTGAGCCGCCGCCAGCCTGTCCAGCAAACGAGCACGCTCGCGGGCGCTCTCCCAGTCGGACAGCGCGGCCGCCAAAGCTCGACGAACCGACCAAGCCTGATCCATCAGCTGCAAACGCGCGTTATGCGTGTCCCGAGCGGCTATCTCATTGTCCAGCCGGCGCCGCCCGCTCGACCGCAGCAGCCAATTCACACTTACGCCATACAGCCACGGGTGGACGTCGTGGCGCGCGTATTCCGATTGCAGAACAAGGTCCGGATTCGGCGTCTCTCGCGCCGTGATCTCGCGTGCCAGGGCCGCCTTTACCTGCGCTCGAGCCACGGCAATTTGCGGATTCTGCGCCAGCGCGACCGCCAACAATTCGGCACGATCCCATTGACCTGGCGGCCAACCCCCCACGGCCGCGCCCGGCGGCATCAGACGGGAAACCGCATCTCCCAACTGCGGTTCGCTCAATCGACGCGCTGCAAAATCGTTCGCACCCGTTGTGGGATCGAGGGGTGCCGCCTCATAGTGAGCGCATCCGGCCAGGGCGAGGAGCATGAGTACGGCGCCAATATTCACTTGAGGATTCTCTCTCGCGGGCAGGCGCTCTTGGGCATTGATAATTTCCTGCGGCGGCGGCGCGGTGTCCGCG
>JALYIW010000250.1 GCA_030775625.1 Pseudomonadota bacterium
TCTGAACGGGTTTAAAGCCATCAATGATAATTATGGCCATTCCGCCGGCGATAGAGTATTGACGACCGTGGCGAAGCGTATCGCCGCGCGAGTGCGCACGGCGGACATCGTCGGCCGCTATGGCGGCAATGAATTCGTGGTGCTCTTACCCTCTGTCCCGGATGATGAGGCGGTGACTGTGGTCGCCGACATGATTCGCGACAGAGTGGCATTACCTTATCGAGTGGCAGGCGTTGACCAACATTTGACCGCGGCCATCGGCGAATCGGTATATCCCTATGACGGGGATAGTGCTGAAGGTCTGCTGCAGAGTGCGGACGAAGCTATGTACCGTTTGAAGGCGCAGGGACAACGTACAGCCTTGAGAGTCGATCGCCCCCTGTCCATACGACCGTCGCGCCGGCGTAGTGACAAATCCAAGTCGTCGGTGAGCGGCGGGGATCTATAGCTTCGGGGCGCTGTAGCTCGGGGGCCCTCCTGGGACGGAGCGGCCTGTCAACGGTCGCGGTGCAAGGACGTTGATATGCATGTCAGTCGTCACACGAGTTGTCCCCATGGTTCAGCGTAAACGGTTCAAAGCGATGATGGCCTTGAGTCTGCTGTTATCGGCGGCCCTCTCCGGCTGCATTGTCGTTCCCGATCAGCGTCACTATGCAGGTGGAGTGGTGATGCTGCCGCCGCCGCCGCCGCGTGCCGAAATCATCGGCGTGGCACCGACTCCCGGCTATGTGTGGCAAGGTGGCTATTGGGCATGGGTAGGTGGGCGCCATGAATGGGTGGCGGGCCATTGGAGTCCCGGACGAGCGGGACATCGTTGGGTGCCGCATGAGTGGGTGCGGCAGGGGGATGGATGGCACATGCGTCCCGGCCATTGGGAGCGCGGCTAGTATATAAAACAGCGATGCGCGCCTAGCGCAGGGGTGGCGAGGACACGTTCCCTAGGATCTCTCGCAGCGTTTTACCCCCCGCAGCATTGAACCAATCCTCGATCAAGCGAAAAGAAATCGAAACCGTGGGCGGTACCAGGGGCTTGCCGGAGGCCAGATCGGCGCGCGTGAACCATTGTGCGTCTTCGAGTTCCTGATCTCGCAGCCGCACCGCCGAAGTCACCGCGTGCGCGGTGAAGCCAAGCATCAGCGAGGCGGGAAACGGCCAGGGCTGCGAGGAGTGATACTCGATGCGATCCACCTCAATCCCGGTTTCCTCGTAGACCTCGCGTGCCACCGCGTCCTCGAGGGATTCGCCCGGTTCGACGAAGCCGGCGATCGTCGAATAGCGGCCGAGCGGCCAGGTGGCCTGCCGGCCAAGCAGGGCTTTTTCACCGTCGTTTATCAGCACGATGATGGCCGGATCGATGCGGGGAAACTGCTCACTGCGGCAGCCCGGGTTGCTGCAGACGCGCATGTGTCCGCTTTTGGCCGGTTGAGTCTTGCCGCCGCAACTGCCGCAGAAGCGATGACGGCGCCGCCAGGCGATGATGGCGCGCGCATAACCTAAAAGGCCTGCGTCTTCGCTCGGAAGCAGCGAAGCCACCAGGCGCAGATCCTCGAAGCGAGTGTCCGGGCGCACGCGAGGCGCCTCGATTGCGTCGATCTCATAGGTGAAAAAATTGACGTCATCGACACGTCCCAACAAGATCAAATCGCTGCTATTGCGCAGCTCCGGCGGGACGTGCTTGAGATCGACATACGCCGCGCGCGGAGCGTCGCCGCCGCCGATGAGATTTCGCGAATTCCAAACAGGCAGGGCGCGGCTGCGGTGATCGGCAAGCGCGCCGGCGAACCATTGCGGATCCTGACGCAAATGAGCCGCGCGGTCCAAGTATGGACCGGCGAAGGTATTGCTTTGCTGCATCGTTTCGATTCTAGCAGGGCGCGATGCGGCTGATCAGAGGCGTCACGGCTCCGGGCGTGAGGCCCGCACTACAATTGCCGCAGGTCACTTTATGCTTGGCCAGCAGGTCGCGCAATCGTACGCCGCCGCAGACATCGCAGCGCGCGATGCCTACCTCGTCACGCTTGGCTAAGGCGAACAGCAAGAACCAGGCGTGTTCGAAGGAAATGCCCGCGGGGGAATGCAATTGGAGATACGCCTCGTATGCCTGGCACAGCAGCGTGCCGGACTCCAAAGATCCGACGCGATAGCGCGACTCGAGCCCCAGATGGCTGCCACTCAAGAGTCCGTACATCACATACAGGCTGGCCAATTGTGCGGCTTGAAAATTCAATTCCGCATTTTTGAAGAAAAAAGCGGCTTGCCGCGGCGACTTGCCGCGGTGTCTGAGTACGCGCCTCGCGTCCTGGTCCATCACGTAGCTGCGGTACAATTTGCGAATTCGATCATCGCTTAGGCCCGTCCACTGCCGGATGGTGAACGTGCGTGCTTCGTGACGAATCAAACGCAGCCCCAAATCCAGGCGCTGCCGGTCCCTCGTATAACGGTCATCGGATACTCTCATGGTCGTCTCCCTGGCGTTGCAATTCGCGTGTTTCTGCCTCAAAAGGAATTTGACAGAAATTAATCACAAAGTTAGCGTGGCTGCCAAGTGGTTTTTGCGCGTGCTTACCTGTGCATTCGCGGGAAAATGCGCAACCCGCTGGAACCTCGAGTCAGCAATGGAACAATGCCGGGAGGCGGTCATGCAGGACGCATTTGTCGGAAGTTGGGCGCAGGAATCGCATTTATCGCCTCAGGTACTCGCCTCGCTGCACGATCTCAATCACCGTTTCCTCGATTTAACAGTGTCCGCCGGCCGATCCGGTTTGGCCGGGCAGGTGGCGCGGCTTTCCGCGGTGCAGCGGGAGGCTGCCGCGCACTGCCCGTATGCGTTGTTCGACTTACGTTTCGAAGACCAGGGACATTGGCAGATGAGATTGCTGAACCCGAGCCACTTGCGAGTCGCCGACGAATCCATCGTCGACGGCGACACGGTTGGGTTCGTGCGGCTGGCTTTGTTCTTTGCCTGGCACACGGCGTCGAGTGCGGGACTCGCCGCCCAATTGCTGCTGGGGATGAACGGCACCACCGCCGCCGCCTTCCGCCGTCTCACGCTCAACGATTTGCCTGCATTGGTGGTTACGGAGGCCGCGAATTTGACGGCGCGCTGGAGCACCTGCGAGGCGTACTGGAGCGCTCTCATGGGCGCGGCATCGCAAACCGATCCGAGTGCCCTGCGCCGCGTGCAGCTGTATGGCCTGCAACTCGCCGCGGCGGCCAGGTTGCCGACCCCGCTGGGAGGGATGTGGAACGACTTGCGTTGAATTGCCGTTGCGGGCGGGGCCATACGAGGTTTAGTCTAGTCGGTTCCTATGAAAGCCTTAGTCCTTCGTCAGCTCACCAAAACATACAAAAACGGCATCAAAGCGCTCAAAAGCATCGACCTCGACGTGGGTGAGGGCGATTTCTTTGCGCTGCTCGGACCCAACGGCGCCGGCAAGACCACCGCCATCGGCATCGTCACGTCTTTGGTCAATAAAACCAGCGGCACCGTTCTGGTGTTTGGCCACGACATCGATCGGGA
>JALYIW010000251.1 GCA_030775625.1 Pseudomonadota bacterium
GACATTTACAGTCCAAGCCATGAGCGCACCTTGGCCTGGGACGATCCCATTGTCGGCATCGAATGGCCGCTGCCGGCCGGCGTGGCACCCAAGCTGTCCGCCAAAGACCGGGTGGGTAAAAGCTTCGCCGACATCGAGAAGTTTGCGTGAGGATTCTGGTGCTCGGTGGCGGCGGCCAGGTGGCGCGGGCGGTCGTTGCGGCCGCGCCGGCAAACCACACGGTGATGGTCAAGACACGGCAAGATCTCGATATTGCCGACCAGGCCGCGCTCAAGTCGATGCTGACTGCCAGCGGCGCCGATTGGATTGTCAATGGCGCGGCCTACACGGCCGTCGATCTGGCCGAAGATCAGCCGAGCCAAGCCATGGCCGTCAACGACACGGCGGTGGCTGTGCTGGCGGCGGCAACAGCGACGGCGGGGTGCCGGCTGCTTCATCTATCGACGGATTTTGTGTTCGACGGCGAGTCCAACCGCGCCTATCTACCGGACGATCAAACGAATCCCGTGAGCGTCTACGGTCGCAGCAAGCTCGGCGGCGAGCGCCATGTATTGACCGGTGACGGCAATGGAATCGTCTTGCGCACCGCCTGGGTGTACGCCGCGGCAGGCCGGAATTTCGTGCTGACCATGCTGCGGCTGATGCGCGACAAGGAGCAGGTGAGCGTGGTATGCGACCAGATCGGCACGCCCACCTGGGCCGCCGGCATCGCCACGGCGATCTGGGGTTTCATCGAGGCGGGCGCGCCGGGCGGCGTGTACCACTGGACGGACTTGGGCGTGGCGAGTTGGTACGATTTCGCCGTGGCCATTCAAGATGAAGCCTTGGCGCGCGGATTGTTGAGCCGCGCGGTGCCCATCACCCCCATCTTAAGCGCCGCCTATCCGACGCGGGCGCGGCGCCCCGCGTTCAGCGTACTCGATGGCGTATCGACGCGGGCTCTGATCAAGGTCCCGGCGCGGCATTGGCGGCACAATTTAAGGATGATGTTGGATGAGCTTCAAACCCCGTAACCTGTTCATTACCGGCGGCGCCGGCTTTATTGGCGCGAACTTTGTGCGCCATTGGCTGGTGAATACCCGCGAGGGGCGGGTGGTGGTGTTCGATGCGCTGACCTATGCCGGCAATATCGACAGTCTCGCTGGTCTCGATAGGGATCCGCGGTATCTGTTCGTGAAGGGCGATATCTGCGACGAGGCCGCGGTTCGCGCGCAGCTCGAACAGCATCACATCGACACGCTGGTGCACTTTGCGGCGGAGTCGCATGTGGATCGCTCGATCTTGGGTCCGGATGATTTCATCCACACCAATATCGTGGGTACGCACGCGCTGCTCAAGGCGGCGAAAACACTCTGGATAGACCGCAAGACCGTCCCGGCGCACCGCTTTCATCATGTGTCCACCGACGAGGTGTACGGCTCTTTGGGGCCGAGAGACGAACCCTTTCATGAAGCCACCCCGTACGCGCCCAACTCGCCGTACTCGGCGAGTAAGGCCTCCTCGGACCATCTGGTGCGCGCCTACCACGAAACCTATGGGCTCGATACCACGATCACGAATTGTTCCAACAACTATGGTCCCTATCAGTTTCCGGAGAAACTCATCCCACTGACCATCGTCAACATTTTACTGGGCAAACCGTTGCCGGTGTACGGCGATGGGTTGCAGGTGCGCGATTGGCTGCATGTAGAGGACCACTGCGCGGCAATAGCGCTGGCGCTGACCCGCGGCAGGTCGGGTGAGGTGTACAACATTGGGGGCAACAGCGAAACCACGAATATCCAGATCGTGCGCTCGCTGTGCGGGCTAGTGGATCAATCCTTACGCGAGCGCGCGGAATTACGTGAGGCCTTTCCGGCCTCACCGGCCATCGCGGCCGGGCGCGCGCTCGATTTGATCACGCATGTGCGGGATCGTCCGGGGCACGATAGGCGTTACGCCATAAACTACGCCAAAGCCAAGGGCGAGTTGGGTTATGAGCCGGCCCGGGACCTCACTCAGGGTCTGGGGGCAACGTTGGAATGGTATATTGCTCATTTGGGTTGGTGGCAAGCGCTCATGGGACGGGATTATGCAGCCTGGGTACAGAAGAATTACAGCCGGTGAGATTCTTTGTTGCGCACGCAGCCGACGCTATTCCGCATCATCCAGCGCTTGACCGCTGATGCATCATGACGTGTACTTTGCGGCGCAAAGGTGGCGCTGGTTCGGAGTACCCACAACGGAGACGGGGCTGACATCGTGATTTTCTGGACCAAAATTTCGAAGTTTGGCGCCGCGGCCGCATGCTTGCTCGGCCTGATGACCCGAGTGGCGATGGGCGATGGCGTCAGTGCTTACC
>JALYIW010000252.1 GCA_030775625.1 Pseudomonadota bacterium
GTACGACTTGTTGCTCGGTCGGCGAACCTACGACATATTCGCCGCCTATTGGCCCTATGTGGAAGGAGAAGAGGCGGCGATGGGTGAGGCCTTCACCCGCGCGAACAAGTACGTGCTGACACGCGGCCACCAGCCGCTTCGGTATCGTAAAGGCCGACGTGGATTTGATCGTGCCGCACCTGCAGTCCGATCTCTGTGCGCAGCGGGAGGCTGCCCAGATTCAAGTCAACGGCATGGCTGGCGGAGAGCCCGTAGATCTGACGGTGTTCCTGCTGGGAACACTGGTCGCCCGTCGCTGGTCGGTCGAGCGCGTAGGTGAAGTTGGAGAAGAGCTTGAGACGGTAATCGATAGCATAGGCGGTAGCGCGAGAGGCGCTGTCGGTGCCATTGCGATGCCACTCCCCGGAAAGGCTGGAGCGATTGGTTTCGCCGCCGTCGGTGGGATCGACGGCATCGAATTGGCCGAACGGGCGCTCCTGGAAGGTGTCTGCGTCGATAAGGCGCTGCGGAATCTGGTCGGTGGAATCCCAATGGGCGCGATACCCCAAGAGGCTGGTACTCCAGCCTTGGGTTACATCCCCGCTGCTCAGGGTCAGCAGTCCGTTGGACTTGTTCAAGCGCTCCGGCAGCGTCCACGGTCCGTCGTTGTGCTGGAACTCCGCCGCCGCCAGTAGCTGCAATCCGCCGCTCATGGACGTGGAGCCCGCGGCGACAGCGCGCTCATAATGGTCCTCACCGACCGACGCGATGGCGAAGGGCGCGGTGACCGTGGTGCGGTATGTGATATCGGCAGAGCCCGCCGATCCAAAGTCGCCGTTTTTGGCGAAGTAGGGACCCTTACGGTAGTCGATATGGTCGATGAGTTCGGGAATCAGGAAATTGAGATCCGAGTAACCCTGCCCATGAGCATTGGTGGGCATGTTGACAAGCAGGCCGTTCACGAAGGTCGCGAAGTCCGTACCGTGGTCGAGGTTGAAGCCCCGGAGAAAGTACTGGTTGGCCTTCCCGTCGCCCGAGTGCTGGGTCACGATCATTCCAGGGACGAATTCCAGCACCTCACCGGGGCGCAGCGTCGGGCGCTCGTCAATGAGGTCAGAACGAATCGTTCCGGCGGAAGGCGCGTCAGAAGTCCCAACCCCGTTATCGTAGTGCCGCGCGGTGACAATGATCTGTTCGAGAGCACGCGCACCTGCTGGGGGGGGGCTTGAGCTGGCAGCGGCGTTTGCGGTCCCAGCGTCCGCGACGAGCGTCGCCGAGTCGCTTACGGGCGCAGGTGTGTCGTAGCGAGCGCGTTTGACGCAATAAGCGCAGCGGCAACGGCCGCGCAGACGATTCTTCCGTTCACAAGTCACTCCGGGCCACGCTGTTCCAGTTGCAAACAAGTACGAACGCGGAGGGCTGACGGATGCAGTTTCGTGTGAAATATTTTGCAATCGTCTAACAAAGATCGCCCTGGGCGATGGCGGTCGCCGACAGCGGTCGTGGATGTTGGCTGGAGCTATTGCTCGGACCCGTCGCAGAATCGCTCACCTTGCTCCTTGGCCCGCACCCGGCAGGCCTGAAGCAGTATGACGAAAAGTGAAATCGTCATACAAGAGAGCTTAGGTGAATTTCTTATGACAGGTCGCTATGCGTTAGAACGACCAATCATAAGCACAACTGATGTGGCAGTAGTCCGGCCACCACGGCGGTCGATGTGTAAAGCGGGCTGCCGGCTCCGTTGGCGAGTTAGGATTCGTGCCGGTGGGCGTGCTTCTTGCGGGCCTTGGAGGGGGACTGGCGGGTTGACGTTGGTGCCCGCTCGCCGACCTGAGCCAGCGGCACGACATGCAGATGACCGTGACTCACGCCCTGCTGCGGGATGACGGATTGAGCGAATGCCTGCACCTCGTCCGCGCGGCCACGCAGGATCACAGTCTCCACGCATCGGTCATGGTCCAAATGGGCGTGCATCGTCGACACTGTGAGTTCGTGGTGATCGTGCTGCAGATCTGTCAGCCTCGCCGCCAGTTGGCGCTGGTGGTGGTTGTAGACATAGCTGAGCGTGGCGACACAGACCGTCTGGGGCCGTTCGCGCATCAGGTTGCTCATGAGGTCGTTACGGAGTAACTCCCGGAAGGCCTCCGACCGGTTCTCGTAGCCACGCGACCGCACGACTTCTTCGAACGCATCAGCCAATTCGTCGTCCAGAGACATCGTCAGGCGCTTCATTTTCTTGTCGTCCCCTAAGTCCGGTCCAGGGTAGTGAGCATGGCAGGTTAGTGAGCCGCTCTAAAGCGCGTCAAATGACGGGGCATCATGGTGCGGTCACAGACGTATGCTTCGCGGCGTCCACATTTTGCGCGCAGCTTTTGGCAGGCACTGGTCCACCAACGGCGATTCGCGTTGCGTGCCTGCCAAGGCACCGCGACCCTTTCCGCATCTATCGCCTACTATCGGCTCTAAGCGGAATTATTTGGCGGTAGATCTGACGGTAAGTTTGGCATACCGTCAGCAGAAGTCTCCTTATTTCAGGCACTTATAGGTGCCGGAGACAATTGAGTGGAAGTGACCACTCCAGGGCGCTTCCCCATTGTGGCACCGCGTATAAAGCAGGGAAAGGGAAGTTTTTCTGGGCGAAACTGGCAATAACTCGCCTCAAGCATCATGTCAGGACCAGCCGTGTATCCCGCGGAATGATGAATACGCCGCCGATACCGATTAACAAGATGGTGGTGGTCACATGGATGGCGCGCATCGGCAGCCGACCGGCAAATGCATTGCCCAGAAATATCACCGGCGCGTTGGCCGCTAGCATGCCGCAGGTTGTGCCGGCGACGAGGGCTGGCAGGTTCGAATAACCGGCGGCGAGCGCGACCGTTGCGATTTTCGAGCTTGTCGGGCTTGAGCATCCACAACGCCAAGCCGAGCATGCTGACGCCGACGGCGGCATCGAGAATTGCGGGTCTCAACTGATGGCCGATCAGGACGCCGATGACACCCGAGAGGGCGTGATTGGCGAGTGTCGCGACGAACACGCCACAAGGATGG
>JALYIW010000253.1 GCA_030775625.1 Pseudomonadota bacterium
ATGTGGGCCAGCGCTCGACCTGGAATTCGATGATCGAAAAGGTCAATCAGAGTTGGGGGGGACTCGACATTCTGGTCAATAACGCGGGCATTACGCGCGACAAGACGCTGCGCAAAATGACGGACGAAGATTGGGCGGCCGTCCTCAATACCAATCTGAACGCCTGTTACTTCGGGGTCTCCGCCGTCATGCCGATGATGATCGAACAGAAGTACGGACGCATCATCAACATCAGTTCGTTCGTGGGTCAAGCCGGGAATTTCGGGCAAGCCAACTACGCCGCGAGCAAAGGGGGCATCATCGCGTTCACCAAGACCGCGGCGATAGAACTCGCCAAGTACAATGTCACATGCAACGCACTGGCTCCTGGGTTCACGGAGACCAGCATGCTGGCCAAGGTGTCGGAACCGATACGGTCGCAGATCCAGGGACGCATTCCCATGGGGCGCTTCGGCACGCCGGAGGAAATTGCGAGGGCGGTGCTGTTTCTGGCCGCCGACGGTGACTACATCACGGGTCAGCAGATCAACGTCAACGGTGGCATGTATATGTGATAAGAGTTGGGTAATCAGCCGAGGAATAGTGCCCGGGCAATATCCGCCGGGTATGTAGGCGGGTCAATTTCGCCGGGGAATTTCAGCGGGTCGCGAGCCAGCGGGCAATTGTGGCGGGTACTTGCCGTTGTGCACGCGCGCTGACGTACATGCCGATGTGACCGAGATCGAACTCGAGCATCGTGTAATCGGTACTCCCGACCAAGCCGTGCAGCGCCGCGGACGCGTCGCGCGGCACCAAATGATCTTTTCCTCCGATGAGGTTCAATAGCGGCAGCTTCAGGGTACGCAAATCGACTTTGCGACCGCCAATTTCAAGTTGGTTCCTTACCAGACGGTTCTCCCGGTAGAGCCAAACTACGAACTCCTGAAAGGCAGCGCCCGCCTGGTCCGGGCTGTCGAAGATCCAATGTTCGACGCGCATGAACGTCTCGACGCGCGCCCGATCGGGGCTGCCCATGAGCAAATCCACGTATTTTTGGTGCCCCAGGCGGAAAGGCATCAGCGAGAGGAACACCTGATTGAGCGCATTGCCCGATACATTGCCGTTCCCCACCCAGGCTGCGACATCGATTTTCCTTACCCACTTCGACAGCAAGTCGGCGGGCGTATGAAAATCAACCGGTGTGACCATGGTGATTAGATTGCGCACACGTCGCGGATACAGTGCGGAGAAACACAAGCTGAACACGCCGCCCTGACACACGCCCAGCATGTTCAGTGCATCCAAGCGGTGCGCGCCGAGGACATGCTCGACGCAGCTCGCGAGAAGTCCGTCGATATAATCGGTGAGTGTGGTGAAACGATCCGCTGCATCGGGGTAACCCCAATCGATCAAATAGACGTCCAAGCCTTCCGCCAACAGGCCTCGGATGAGGGAGCGATCCGCCTGTAGATCCAGCATGTATGGGCGGTTGACCAGGGCATAGACGATGAGCAGCGGTACTGCGCGGGAAGGCGGCGTGGCCGACCCCACGATGGGCCTATAGCGATAGAGGCGAAGTTTCCCCTGTTGCCACACGAGGTCCTTCTGGGAGCAACCCGGAGTGCAACGGCTAGCCGCCGCGAGCGCAGCGTTGAAAGCAGCATGCGTCACGGTTTCGGAGGGCGTTTTGCACGCGGCCGGCGAGGCGTCTTGCCCAGCGCGGCGCCCGGCTTGCGCCTGTTGCGCTCCGTACGCAATTGCGCCTCGACGGATCGAAGCCGCTGGGTCAGCGCATCGAGTTCGCTGCGCGTCGGCAGATTGAGCGATTTCGCCCAATGTTCAATGCTCATCTGGATTTCCGCGCGCCATTGGTTGCTTGCATTGACGAGGTCTGCCAGCGCGTTGCAGAAGGAATCGCTGTGCGCAGCGCGCCCGTAGGCCTCCTCCGCACAGTCGATCCAAGAGTCGTAAAGGCGACGCAGTGGATCGCTTCCCGTGGCCGGTTGCGGCACTTCGAGACGCGCCGCAAAGGCTGTGGCTGCATCTCGCAGCGCATCGGACCACAGGAATTGCATCCGACGCTGCGCGTCTGCGATGCGCCGGGCGGCTTCCGCCATGCGCTGCCAGCGCTGCTGAGATTCACGGGTCAGTCCAAAGGCGGGCATGTGGAACGGTGTCGCCGGTGGCGTGCCATCGGAATCCGCGGCAAAGCCCGAGCTCCAAAGTGGCTCAAAGAATGCGATTGACTCGTCACGGAGAAAAGAGCCGAAGGTACGCGCCGCCTCGGCTGCGGACTGCGCAGCTGCATCCGGCGTTGACGCCGATTCCGTGACGCGAATGCTGTCCTCGAGGTATTTGCGGGCGGCGGCGGCGAAGCGCTCCGCCGAATCGACCAGCGGTGCGAAAGCACGCCGTGAATCACCTTCCACGCCACTCTCCGGATGCGACGCAACATAATGCAGCGAGTGCATGGCGGCCGCCGCAGGCAGCATTATTTGACATATAAGTCATTGTTATTATTAGATAATTATAGCGCATCGATTAGTATATAATTACCGGGATGTTACAGCGGTTGTGCAATGCGAAGGTGTACTGAGCGTGCAGCCGGTGTTCGGATCAGAACTATGCCGCAAGAACGCCTTATTAGAAAATACTCGAATCGACGCCTCTATGACACTACCGACAGCCGTCACGTCACGCTCGATGACCTGCGGCAACTCGTGGTGTCGGGCGCGAGGATCAAGGTCGTCGACGACAAGTCCGGCAAGGACCTGACGCGCGCCGTGCTGTTGCAGATCATAAGCGAACAAGAACAGTTTGGATCCCCGGTGCTGGGCTGCGAATTGCTCGAATTGATCATCCGCCTCTACGGCGGATCGGCGCGGGCCCTCCTGAGCCGCTACCTGGAGCAGGCATTTACCACGATGTTGGGGCAGCAGGAGGCGCTTCAGTCGGAAATGACCAAAGCGTTGCAGGCGCCGTTCGCGCCCTTCACGGATCTGGCACGCAAGAACATGGAAATTTGGGAGCAGCTGCAGGCAGCCACCCGCAGTGCATTCGGCGGAAGCGCAGCAGAACCGTCGGGCCCCGCGAACAGCTACAAGGACCACGGGAAAGAAGGTAAGTGAAGTTTCATGGACATACGTAAAAAAACCGTGGTGGTGACCGGCGCGGGACGCGGTATCGGTCGTGCGATCGCCTACCGGCTGGCTCGTCAGGGCGCAAACCTCGCTCTTTTCGACCTCAATGCCGCCGACTTAGAAGAGACGGCCAACCTGTGCACGGCCGAATCGGTACAGGCTCGCCTTTACCGCGTGAATGTCGTCGACGAAGGGGAGGTGTGCGCCGCCATGACACGCGTGGCTGCCGACTTCGGCCGCTTGGACGGGCTTGTCAACAATGCCGGGATCGTGCGCGACGGCCTGCTGGTGAAAGTAAAGGACGGCATTCCGGTTGGCCGCATGACGATGGAACAATGGAACTCGGTCATCGGCGTGAACCTCACCGGTGTATTTTTGTGTACGCGCGAGGCCGCGGCCCACATGATTGAATGCGGCAACGGCGGCGTGATCGTCAGTATTTCGAGCATATCGCGCGCCGGTAACGCAGGCCAAACCAACTACAGCGCCGCCAAGGCCGGGGTTGAATCCATGGGCGTGGTCTGGGCAAAGGAACTCGCACGCTACGCCATCCGGGTCGGAACGATTGCGCCCGGCTTCACGCACACGGAAATTCTCTCTGCCATGCGGCCGGAGGTGCTGAACAAGCTCACTGCGCCGGTGCCCTTGAAGCGCCTGGGGCAACCGGACGAAATCGCTCACGCGGTGCTCTTTGTCTTCGAGAACGATTTTTTCACAGGCCGCTGCATCGAAGTGGACGGGGGTCTGCGGCTTTGAGACCAATCTCCGTGCCCCCCTCCGGAACTCGTCCGCCTCGGTATCGCCGCCCACGATAGTTTTTGCGTCGCATTAGTTTTTTATTATTTTCGCTGAACTGTTCCTATGTTTTATAAAATAGGGTTATAAATCAAGACGTAACGTTTTCATATCAATGAGAAATATGAAAATCATTGATTCTTGCATTGCATACAAATTGCTTTATGATGGTTTCGTACCTTCCCCCAGAACCTTAGGAGATCATGATGAGCGATACAACTTTTGACCCGAAGACCATCCTCGAGACCTATAAAAGTGCGTTCGCGCCGGTACTGAAAGTGCAGCAGGAAGGCGTGAAGGTGCTCGACCGCGTCGGTCGTTACCAATACGCTGTCGCCGGCGATTACCTCGAGTGGAGCCTCGCCCAGGCCAAGTTGGCGTTCGGCGCCCAATCCCCGGCCGATTTCCTCGCCAAGCAGGTGGAACTCACCACGGCGCTCAGTGAGAAACTCCGCGCACGCGCGCAGGAGTTTTCGACGTTGGCGAGCGAGTCCCAAGCGAGCTTCACCGATGCGGTGAAAGAAATGACGACCAAGGCCGTCGACGAATCGAAGAAATTCGAGGAGCCGCAGAGAAAAGCGGGCTGATGTCATCCGGGAAAAAGCGGGGTGCTGCGGCGCTCCGTCGTACCGGACCGCCGCATGCCGCAAGACCGAAGCGGCCGGCGGCGAGCACGTCGGGCGAGATTCCGAACCGGGACGCTGACGTGTCGAGCCAAGGATTCGGCATCGCGAAGCAAGCCCAGGGCAAGGCCCGCGACACGTCGCACCCCGGCGTCGAGATGTCGCCCCAGGACGCCCAGGTGGCGGCCGCGAGCGGCGACGTTGCTCGAGCTGCGGAACGCCGGCTACAAACCGATCTGGAACTTGCGTTGCGTGCGCAAATGGCAACCGTAACGGGCGGTCTCGCGCCGGATGTGTATGTAGATGCTTGGCGGGACTGGTTTCTAAACCTCGCCAAGGCGCCGCCCAAGCAGTTGCAGGTCATGCAAGATGCGTTGTGCAAATCCATCGATAATTTCGCATTCGCCATGCAGGCGGCCGGGCCTGCACCGCTGTCGCCGGGCTCGGGCCACGATTGCTTCAGCGGCGATGCCTGGGCGCGTTGGCCCTTCAATGTCCTCGCACACAGCTATCGCAATTATGCGGACTGGTGGCACAGCACTTTGTCGGGCGTCCCCGGTGTCGCACCGAAGGACGAACGCACGTTGAATTTTGCGGCGCGCAACGCGCTGGAACTTGCATCGCCGGCCAACTACCTTGCGACCAACCCGGAATTGCTGGACATCACGCGCAGGGAAGCCGGCGCGAACTTGGTGCGCGGCCTGGGTTTTTGGGTTGAAGACGTCCAGCGCGCTCTGCGCGGCGAGACGGGACGGAAATCTGGAAAATTCATCATCGGCCGCGACATCGCCGCGACACCCGGTAAAGTGGTGATGCGCAATGACCTGGTCGAATTGATCCAGTATGCACCGACGACCGAAACGGTGTTCGCCGAGCCGATTCTGATCATTCCGGCTTGGATCATGAAGTACTACATCCTCGACCTTTCGACGACCAAGTCTTTGGTGAACTACCTGGTGTCTCGGGGCCACACGGTGTTCATTGTCTCGTGGAAAAATCCGACCGGGAGCGACCGCGGGCTCGGTATGGACGACTATCTGAGACTTGGAATTCGTGCCACGGTCGACGCCGTTTCGCGAATCGTGCCGGACCAAAAGATCCACTCGGTGGGCTATTGTATCGGCGGCACGTTGCTGTCGATTGCCGCCGCAGTTTTCGCAGCCGAGGACGATCAGCGATTGGCAAGCATGACCCTCCTCGCGGCGCAGCAGGATTTCAGCGAGTGCGGAGAACTGTCGGTTTTCATCAGCCCAAGCCAACTCGATATGCTGGAGGCGGTCATGAGCCGGACCGGCGTGCTCGAAAGCGAGCGGATGAGCGCGGCATTCGCGCTTTTACGCTCCCATGATCTGCTGTGGACGCCGGCAATCAATACTTATGTGCGCGGGAAGCGCGAAGAGCCCAATGAGTTGATGGATTGGAACGCCGATGGCACCCGAATGCCCTGCCGCATGCACGCGGAATACTTGCGTAAACTCTACCTCGACAACGCCCTGGTGCGCGGCGAGTTCCTGAGCGAGGATCGGCGCGTCGATCTCGGACGCATCCGCTTGCCTATGTTCATCGTCGGCACGGAGACGGATCACGTCGCCCCGTGGCAATCGGTCTACAAGGCCCGCGCCCTGACACGCTCGTCGGACTATACTTTCTTGCTGACCTCCGGTGGCCACAATGCCGGCATCATCAGCGGACCCGTGCATCCACGGCGTCATTGTCGCGTCCGTACGTGGTTCAGCGAAAGTGAGACTCTCTCGCCGGAAGTATGGTTCGAGACGACCCAGCCCCGCACCGGCTCGTGGTGGCCCATATGGCAAGAGTGGCTCGCTGCGCACTCACCGGAAGTGCAGGTGGCTCCGCCGGTACTTGGATCCGCCGCAGCTGGTTTTCCGCCGCTCGCCGACGCGCCGGGCAGCTACGTCCGGCAGGAATAACGCGCCGATGCCGCGGCACGTCGCTTGCGCACCGCTCGGATGACTCGCCGCTCGTACGCCTGGTTTCTCGAGAGATTCCGGCGATCCAATCGCAAGTGTGGGGCCAAGGATCGAGTACGCGGCCGTTGGCTGGCCGGCGTCTATCACGAACCGCGCTCCAGCAGCTTCATGATCCTCGGCCAACGCGACCTGCAATACCGGTTGTACCTGCCGCCGGAGATTCGCAAGTCGGAGCGGCTGCCCTTGCTGCTCATGCTGCATGGCTGCACCCAGACGGCGGTGGATTTCGCCGAAGGTACGCGCATGAACACCATGGCGGAAGACCGGCGCTGCGTGGTTCTCTACCCTGAACAGGCCATAAATGCCAATCTGCTGCGCTGCTGGAATTGGTTTGACCCTGAGACCCTGGCGGGCAGGGGCGAAGCGGCTTTGCTCGAACGGACCGTGCACGATGTGATGGATCGTTATCCGATCGATCCCGCCCGTGTTTATGTCGCCGGCTTGTCTGCGGGCGGAGCCATGGCCGCGGTAATGTGCGCCACGCATGCGGACTTATTTGCGGCTGGCGCGATTCATTCGGGCGTAATGTTTCATGCGGCGGCCACGCCGCTGCAGGCGGCCGAGGTGATGCGTAGCGGCACCGCGGCGTTGAACCAGATAGTGCAAAGCATACTCAGCGAGCGCGGGTCCGGGGCGCGGCTGGTACCCACCCTCATCATTCACGGTGCTGCCGATGAAACCGTTAATCCCCTCAACGCGGAACAGATCATCGAGCAGACGCGGCTGCTGGCCCAGCGTCTTCGCGCACGAAGCGCGCCGCCGGCGCTCGGCGAGGAACGATGGACTGAAAGCGGGGGCCGACGTTATCGCCAACAGGATCTTACGCAGGACGGCGAATTCCTGCTGCGGAGCATTCTGATCGAGGGTCTCGGGCACGCGTGGAGCGGTGGCGATGCGCGGCACCCGTATTTCGATCCCGCGGGACCCTCCGCGAGCCGGCTCATCATTGAATTCCTATTGACGCGCCGCTTGCCCGCGAACCTCGTCAGTCGCACCGCACCGGCTCCCGCATGACGAGTTCGGTTACCGCATACCCCAGCCATGACTGACAACTATCGATTGTCCGGTCAGCGCCGCAGACGGAAACGCACACAAGAACACCGTCGTTTCGGCGACGTCCTCGATCGTCGTGAACACACCGTCGACTGTACCGCCGAGCATCACTCGCCGCACGACGTCCTCCTCGCTGATCCCGAGTTCTTTAGCCTGTTGGGGGATTTGCTTGTCGACCAGCGGCGTACGCACGAAACCGGGACATATTACATGTGAACGCACGTTGTGCGCCGCGCCCTCCTTGGCCAAGACCCGTGCGAGGCCCAGCAGTCCATGCTTGGCGGTCACATAGGCGGATTTCAAAGGTGATGCCTCATGGGAGTGCACCGACCCCATGTAAATGACCGTTCCCCCGCGCCCCGGGCGATACATATATCTGAGCGCTGCCCGGGTGGTCAAAAACGCGCCGTCGAGATTGATGGCGAGCATCTTTTTCCAATCCTCGAAGCGGAAATGCTCGATGGAGTTGACGATCTGAATGCCCGCGTTCGATACCAGGATATCGACGCCGCCAAAGACTCGGGCGACCTCGCCCGTGGCGGTATCGACAGACGCTTCGCTGGTCACATCCATGACGATGCCGATGGCGTTGGCTCCCGTCGCGTTGATCTCGGCCGCTGCCGCGCCAGCAGAAGCCCCGTTGACGTCGGCGATCGCCACGGCTGCACCTTCACGCGCCAGTCGCTCGGCTACCGCCTTGCCGATTCCACTGGCGGCGCCGGTGACGATGGCGGCTTTGCCGCTCAATCGACCGGTGCTAGCAATCATCGCCTTCGTCGCCTCGAATCTGTGCTCGTGCAAGGTACATCTCGCGCAACCTCAAGTGAATTTCATAGCAAGCCATGGCCACCAGTAATCCTTCCTCGCCTGGCACATCGTCTAGGGACTGGAGGAATGCTTCGCTGCGATGCGCCGTCACGACCGGCGGCGATGTCTCGTGCGTCATCTGAGACCTCCGCTGAATTCTCAAAACTCGACGTCGAGTTCCTCGAGGTCGATTTGCTCCGCGAGGGCATCCTCGCTCCATTCCAGCACGGCGGGCCACGCTAAAATGCTGTCCCGGTAGGCGGCGGCGGCGCCATCCAGGCGAACGTCATAGCTCCAGAAGCGGGTGCACACCGGCGCGAACATCGCGTCGGCAACCGTAGGCGATGCGCCGAAGAGATACGGGCCTCCGTAAGATCGCAGACAGGCACTCCAAATCTCTATGATACGGACTATATCGGCGTGTGCGCCTGCCAAGATCTTGAAGCCGGGATGGCGCGATCTCAGATTCATGGGCAGGGCGGACCTCAGGTTATAGAACCCCGCATGCATCTCGCCGGAGATCGATCGGCAGTGGGCTCGTGCCGCCCGATCGGCCGGATACAGGCCCGATTCGGGCCGGATTTCATTGAGATATTCAGCGATCGACAGCGTGTCCCAGATCTTGATGTCCTGGTGTTGCAAACTGGGCACGAGAAACGAGGGCGATATCAAAAGCAGTTCGGCCCGCATCGATGTGTCGTGCACCGAAGCCATTTGCTCTACAATCTCTAGACCCGCGATCTTGCATAGCAACCAGCCGCGCAAGGACCATGAGGAATAATTTTTGTTGGAGATGGTAAGAACGGCTGCGGACATGAGCGTCAACCCTCGCACTGCTGCACTAGCGCCGGAACGGCCCCGGGTCACCGGTTGATAGGGAGAGTACCAGATTACTACGTTTTGTTTGCCCGCGTCTCGCCGACGAAATCGTCATTGGCCCGGCAAGCCATGATGTATGCACTGTATGAGTTCCAGTCCGACGTCCTGCGTGCCCAGCGCGATGCGGCCGCACAGCTGTCGCGGCTGACGGTGGCGTTCGGCCAGGCGACGGGCTTCGATTTCTTTCGTCCCTTGCGCGCCGGGTGCGACCTCTTCACGCGGATGAAATTCCGCCACACGCAGCCGCCGTTCGACATCGACAACGTTACGGTCGACGGCCGCGAAGTTGCGGTGTCGGAAGAGATTACGCTCTGCACCCCTTTTGGCGACTTGCTGCATTTTCGTAAGCACTTCGAGGACTCGCCACGGACCATGCCCAAAGTGCTGGTGGTGGCGCCTCTGTCCGGTCACTTTTCAACGCTGTTGCGTGACACGGTACGGGTGCTGTTGCCGGACCACGATGTGTACATCACCAACTGGCTGAATGCGCGAGATGTCAGCCAGGCAGCCGGACGGTTCGGATTCGAGGAGTACGTGGATCTCGTGATCCGATTCCTGGAGACACTTGGCCCGCGATCGCACGTACTGGCGGTGTGCCAACCCTGCGCACAGGTACTGGCTGCCGTCTCGGTCATGGCCGAAGACGAAAATCCCGCCCAGCCGTGCAGTATGACGTTGATGGCGGGTCCGGTGGATACACGCTTCAATCCGACCGCTGTGAATAAACTGGCGTTGCGCCATTCGCTGGAATGGTTCGAGGAAAAATTGATCTTCACCGTTCCCGCGCCGCATCCCGGAGCGGGCAGGCGCGTCTATCCCGGCTTTCTCCAGCTGAGCGCCTTTATGTTCATGAACATGAACAAACATACGAAAGCTTTCCAGGATTTTTATCGGTACTTGCTCGGAGCTGAAGAGGCGAAGGCCGGGACGATCGGAAACTTCTACGACGAATATTTCGCGGTGCTCGATCTGCCCGCGGAATTCTATCTGGAGACGGTCGATATCGTCTTTCAACGGACACTGCTGGCGAAAGGCAAGCTGACTCATCGAGGCCGCAGGGTGGATCCATCGAAGATCCGTCATACGGCATTGCTGACCGTCGAAGCCGAACGCGATGACATTTGCGGGCTCGGGCAAACTGCCGCGGCGCATGACCTGTGTTCGAGTCTGCCGCCGTACATGAAGCGCCATCTCATGCAGCCCGGGGTGGGACACTACGGCGTATTCAGCGGGCGCCGGTGGGAAAGCCAAGTCTACCCCATGGTCCGCAGCATGATGCTCGGCGCCAGTTAGTTCGGGGTCAAATTTCGGTGTCGATCGAGCGGAAGAATGGCTGGCGACCCACGCGCGAGGATGGAGTGCGGATTACAGGGCGCGCAGATGCTTTCATGCGCGAGCGCGCATCGCGACGGTGACCTGTGGCGGGCTCATGGGTACCGGCCACGGAGAGGAGGCTCTGCTCAAGTGCTGCTTGGACATAAAAAATTGGAGACCACGGCGCTCTATACCTCATGTCACTACGGACGCTTTGCGCAAAGTCTTTAGTCCCCTGGAAAGTTCCGGACCGACGTAGCAGCGCCTCGCCCTGCTCGGTCATTGACTCGTCATGAGTGCCGATTTATGCTGGAACTAGTCTGACTAGTCTATAAGGTGTTCATGGCGACCCGAACTACGAAAGGCCGCAGCACGCTGCCGAAACCCGTTTCTCTCAAAGGGGCCGCTTGGCAGCTGCAAACCGCTAAGGCGCGTTTCAGCGAAGTCTTCCGGCTGGCGCTTGCCAACGGCCCCCAACTCGTTACACGCGGTGGCCGTGAGGCCGTCGTCATTTTAGCGGCCGCCCAGTTTGATGCACTTGTCGCACGGTCCCAGCAACCGAACAGTCTCGTTGAATTCTTCAAGCGCTCTCCACTAGCGGGACTCGATCTTAAACTCGAACGCGATCGTGACAGCGGCCGCGATATCGAATTATGAGCGGGTTTCTGCTCGACACAAATGTCATTTCTGAATTGACGCGACCGAGACCGGAACCCCGAATCACGCAGTGGCTCGATTCAGTCGACGAGTCACTGCTTTTCTTGAGTGTGCTGACCTTGGGAGAAATCCGCAAAGGCTTGCGCATACTCAAAGTGGGTCAGCGTCGAGCGCACCTCGAGATGTGGCTCAGCGTTGAGCTGACGAGCCGATTTGCCGGCCGTCTGTTGACGATCGATGCGGCCGTGGCCGATCACTGGGGAGAACTCGCCGGCGATGCGCAACAGCAAGGCACGCCCTTGCCAGTGATCGATGGACTGCTGGCCGCCACAGCGTTTCATCATCATCTGACCATGGTTACGCGCAACGTCCAAGATTTTGCAGGTCATCGTATCCACACGTTCAATCCCTGGGAGAAGCTCAGTTAGCGGATGCCTGTGTGTCTATACCGCCGCTGCGAGCGACGCTTGCGCGCGCGGGGATAAGTGCCGGTTCGGCGGTCGAGTTGCAGTCTTGATGAGAGGAGTATTTCACCAAAGCGTTTCACTTTGCTCGTGGGGGTAGGGACTAAAATGCGTCAGATCCTCGGCGGGAATGTCGATTCCGCGCCGGCGCAACTGATATGCAGAGCCTCTGTTTGGTCAGCCCGCGCAGCTGAGCCGTTGGCGGCAACGCATCAGTGGACCGCCTCGAGATCACCTATGGCAACGGTCGATTGCTGCTGATCGCGCCGGAGGACAAGGTGGGTAGCCTGGCGGCGCTACCTGAACCACCGCGATCTGCTGGCCGCATTGGCCCACATCGGACCGCCGGCTCGCACCGGCAGTCCGATGTTCAGTCCTCAGCCACCCGGCGGCGGCAGCTTGGCCATCGCATCCTTGCAACTGGGAGTGAGTTTCGGGTTGTTGAACAGGCACATCATCAGATCGATGCCGTCCTTGCCTGCACAGATCGTTTTGATGTCCGTGGCGCAGGGCTTGCTCACAGAAGAAATGATGGCATTCACATTCTTCTCCGCCGCTCCCTCAGGAGGCGTTTGGGCGACTGCGCACGTGGTCGCGGCGCATGCGGCAGCGACGAGCCACCAAGTGGTCAATTTCATAGTTTATTTCCTTTGAGGATACAGACGTTGGAGGGTTGTTCCCCACCCAAGCCATTATAGCATTTGTGTTTGCATACCGCATCTGACTCGCGGCGAGATGGTCGACCGGTTGATGCGGCACGGTTCTGGATCCGTTCGTGCGGTTACTCCGCATCGACGAGAACGCGAGCGGCGAAGTTGCCCCGCTCCTCGCCTATCTTCGCGAACTGCAGCGACGTTACCGTCTCGCGGTCCTGCGCAGACTCCATCAAAAAGCCAGCTCATGCTCACGCTTGTAGGGCGCCACGTTGTCGACCATACACAGCGGCGCAGAACTGGCTCCATCCGGGACTTTCGGCCACTCGCGCGGCAAGCGAGCAACGGACCGTTGCCTGCGCCGAGGCGCGTCACTTCGGCTTCGAGTCGATCGCCACCTCGGGAATGCCGAAGTTGGTCGGCTCCCGATACCCAGGCTCGCCTGGCAGCAACGTTCCCGTACCGCCATCGGCCGTGGGGTAATTGTTGTTGCCCTCCTCACAGGAGTCGAACTCAATCCGTACTTCGGGATCCTTAACCCGACTGTAGGTATATCTCAGATGCACCGGCCGGGTGAGCGAGACCGGGTCGTACACCGTCTCTCGGCTTTCCATGGTGTCTGCATCCAGCCGCCGCCAGCGCTCGACTGTGCTTGCCTGATAGCTCGTTTCCGGCGAACCGCGCCAGTACTCACCCGGCTTCATATGATTGGTGTGAATGATCAGCGTATCGCCGTCCCAAAAGCCGATCGAATCGCCATCCCACTCCGGAATCGCCACCACCTCGCTGATATGTCCACGCCCATCTGTGTACACACGCCGGTTTTCCTGCAGTTGTCCGTACAGCATCCAGGTCTGCTTCGGCGTGACGATGAATTCGTGCAGCCACGGGTCGGCCGGCCATCGCGGCATTCCGACCGGCAGACAGGCGCTCGCCCGGTCCCACTCGATGCCCTGGGCGCTCTTGGCGCGTTTGACATCGTAGGCGGCTTTATAT
>JALYIW010000254.1 GCA_030775625.1 Pseudomonadota bacterium
CGACCACCATCGTCAGCGCCACCACGTGCACCGTCTCAATGCTCGGAAATAACCACGAGGATTGGCTGATCGCCACCGCAAAGGGCTGCGACTCCAGCCATATACAGAACTGCTCGATCATTGCTGAGACGCTCCTGACGGAAACTGCCGCGGGCGCGGCTCACAACCCTTAAGTGACGTAGGCGATCCAGCGGCCGGCAACGATAATGCCGACCCATAGAATCAAGGACACGAGCCCGGTCAGCTTCGCCGCCCATTGCGGGCGCTCCCAGGCGTCGGCTTGGCGCTTGAGTACCTGCCTGAATACAACAGTGAGCAGCAAGACGCTTGCCAGCAGTCCCATCTTGACTTGAAACACCCAATTGCCGAGCGAGCGCTCCGGCTCTCCGATGATCAGCACCGTCCCGGTGCATAGCAGCACCAGTACCGCTATCCACATCCACGGCACATATCGATGCACCATCGCCCGTAGCGGGTAGCGCGTCCCGGTGACGCCCATCAGGCGCAAGTCCAACATACCCATGGTCGAAATCACCACCGCGATAGCCAGGATGTGCACCGTCTGAAACGCCGGAATAATCCAGTCCACATTCGCGATCAGCTTGCTCACCGAGGTATGCGCAATCCACTGAATGAACTCTTGCAACATCGAGCCTCTCACTTGCCGTTTTATCGCCGCCCTGCACCGAAACGTTTGCCCCCCGCGCGGCTTGCCGTCGACGAGAATCGGTGATCCATCGAATTAGGGCGTTTTGCCGAAATTCTGCTGCGAATTATGCACATATAGGCGCCTTCAGTCAAAGCGGCGTACGAGCCGACAATCCGAGGGTCTTCCACCCGGCGGCTAAGTTGGCTAGCATGGCGGGTCATCCTATCACCCTACACTGCGGCTACTATAATGCCTGACTTCGACGCACTTGTTGCGCCTCCTCTTAGCCCCGATCTGTGGCCAAGTTCGCTGGATTCTATGCGAGGCGGATTTGCAGGGCAGCTCAACGTGTACCAGGTAATGGCGCATCACCCGGCGCTGCTGCGCGCGTGGGCCTCCCTACGCCAACATGTCGTGATCGACAGCAGCTTGAGCAAACGTCACAGCGAAATCGTCATCCTTCGAGCAGGCCACCGCTGGGGAGCCCAGTACGAATGGGCCCACCATGTGGTTCGCGGCCGTCAGGCTGGCCTCACCGACGAGGAAATCGCGGCCGCCCGCGCCGACCCCTCCGGATGGCCCGCGGGCGAAGTCGAGACAATGCTCAAGCAAGGCGTCGATAGCCTGCTCGACAATGGCGAGCTCTCGCCCGACATGATTCAGCAACTTCGATCATCCATAGGCCTTAAGGGCATATTCGACGTAATGGCGACGGTGGGCATGTATTCGACCTTGGCGTTCATCGTGAAAAGTTTTCACACGCCCTTAGAACCTGAGATCCTTTCTGCCGCCGGAACCGGTCTGCTCTAAGAACGGCGAATATGCAAGCCTCGACGATGCCGCTGAGCGCCAGCGCCAAGGCCCGGCTGCTGGTGGCGAGCACGATTGGTTCGGTAGTCGAGTGGTACGACTTTTTCGTATTCGCCACTTGCAGCGTGTTGGTTTTCAATCACGTCTTTTATGCGGCCCTATCGCCACCCGTGGCACTGCTGATTTCCCTCGGCACATTTGCGGTGGGATTCATGGCGCGGCCCCTCGGGGGGATTCTCTTCGGTGTGTTCGGCGATCGTTTCGGCCGAAAGAAAACCCTGGTGACCAGCTTATTCATCATGGGCACCGCAACCATGACCATGGGTCTGCTGCCAAGCTACGCGCAAATCGGCATGACTGCTCCCATCCTGCTGATCGCCCTGCGACTCATCCAAGGCATCGCCGTCGGAGGCGAAGCCACGGGCGCCTTGTTGATCGTCGCGGAGTCCCTGTCGGCACGCTACCGCGGCTTTTGGAGCAGCATTCCAATCGCCAGCGGCCCCGCGGCGAATGTTCTCGCGCTAGGACTGATCGGCTACGTGCGAAATAAATTTGGCGATGCCGCGTTTATTGCAGGAGGGTGGCGCATTCCGTTTCTGGCATCCGTGGTCTTGATCGCCATCGGATTATGGGCGCGCCGGCGCATCGATGAATCGCCGGCCTTCGCTGCCCTGTCCAAGCAAGCGGCTCGCGCGCCTTTGCGCGACGCGATCGAGCATTTCAAGCGACCGATGGGACAGGTCTTTCTGGTGAAAGCCGGAGAGAACGTCATGCTGTATCTTTTCTCGACGTTTTTCCTGGTGCTTGCCACCACCTCGCTGGGGCTCGACCAAAGAACCGCCATCCAATTGGTATTGACCGCGTCGATGATCGAAGTGCCGGTGATTCTGCTCTCTGGTTATGTGGCGGACTTTGTGGGTCGCCGGCCTGTCATGATGGTTGGCCTGCTGGGCACCATCGCCTCGAGCTTCGTGCTATTCACACGGGGTCCGGCGGTAGGCACCGGAGCCTTGCAAACAATCGTCGTTGCCGCACTCGCATGTCACGGCATCATCAATGGCGGCATGGCAGCGTTTTTCACCGAATTATTTCCCACGCGCGTACGCTACACGGCGCTGTCCGTCGGCTACCAAATGGCTTCGGTGGTCGGCGGCGCGATCGCACCGCTGATAGGCACGCTTTTGTTGCAGCGGACCGGCTCGCCCCTCGCAGTGGCCGTGTACGCGACGTCGATGGCATTGCCGGCAGTCGTGTGCGTGTTGCTGTCACGAGAAACGCGAAGCGTCGATTTGACGGCTTTATGACCGCTCTTTCCCCGCTTCTCGTGCGCAGCCTTTCACAGCGGTAAATCCGCGGGAGGCCTGGGTGGCATGGCCCCTCCCGGTGGCATGGCCCCCCCCGGTGGCATGGCCCCGCCCGGCGGCCCGCCGGCCGGTATGGCGAATACCGGCGTGCGTGCTTTGACGTCTGCCAAGGCCAAGCGAGTCT
>JALYIW010000255.1 GCA_030775625.1 Pseudomonadota bacterium
CCGGTATGTCGGCCTATCTCGGCACGATGATGGCAACCGCGGGCAGTTTTCGCTTCCAGGTCTTTGGGTCCCAGGCAATGGCTTCGCTCGGCGGTGCGGTGCACGTGGCGGGCCAGTCCTCGCATCAGCGGCGCAGCGGGCTGTTCGGAAGCTACGTCATCCAGCCCGTGAAGGGCGATGCGATATCAGTGGAGGTTCCTGCCTTCGATGTCAATCGCGCTGAACTCGAGGCCTTCGCGAGAGCAGCAGCCGGCGGTGGCGCCTACCCCATTACGCACCAACAAATGAGCCATGGCGTGGCTGTGACCGAAGCGATCGTGCGATCAGCACGGTCCGGGCACATTGAAGTCATCGCCTGAGTGTCACCGGCCGCGGAGAGAGAAAATGGATTTAGGTAAGTTTGGTCACCTGACGTATTCCACGCTTGTGCATCCCGGGGATACCTGGGAAGAGATGTGGGATAGCCTTACGACCTTCGTGCCGCGCGTCAAGGCGCGAGTATCGCCCAATGCGCCGTTCGGTCTGTCGTTGCGTCTGTCGGCCGCCTCCGTCGAAACGCTGACAAATTCTGCGGCCAAGCGGCGGGAATTGAAGAGTTTTTTGCACGAAAACGATCTATACCTGTACACCGTCAATGCATTCCCTTACGGCCCATTCAAAAATACGATCGTCAAAGCGCAAGTGTACGAGCCGGATTGGCGGACCCAACTGCGCGCGAACTATACGGAGAAGGTCGCGGATATTTTGGCCGAGATTTCGCCGCCCTTCGTCAATCCGTCAATCCAAAGCCCGCCGCTCGGCTTCAAACCGCGCGTCACCGGCGATGACGTCGTCGAAGCATACGCATCGAATATTCGTCAGTTGGCGGCGTATCTGCATCGATTGCATCTACGCACCGGACGCATAGTGACCCTGGCGCTCGAGCCGGAGCCGTTTTGTTTTTTGGAAACGACCGCCGAAACCGTGCAGTTCTTCACCAAGGTGCTGCGCTCCGAATCCTCCCTTGCCGCGTTGGCCGCCGAGCTTGCAGTCGATACAATTCAGGCACGTGACATTCTCAAGCGCCATATCGGAACGGTTTACGATATTTGTCATCAAGCGGTGGAGTTCGAGAACATTTCAGCCTCGCTGCAGAGCCTGGTCGATAACGACATTCCAGTGTTCAAACTGCAGGAGGCTGCAGCCGTACGAGTCCCGTCGGTGACAGCGCAAGCGGTCGATGCTCTGCGCGAATATGCCGATTCGGTGTATTTGACGCAAACCATCGAGCTTCGCGACGGAAAACTGAATCGATTTCTGAATCTGCAGGACGCATTCGCCGCCTTCGAGCGCGATCCGACCGGAACCCGCGAGTGGCGCATCCATTTTCATGTGCCCGTGTTCTTGGAGGATTTGGGCGAGCATTTCAAGACGACGCGATTTGCGATCGAGGAGGCGCTCGCTTTTCACAAGCGTACTCCATTGAGTGCGCAGCTCGAGATTGAAACCTATACGTGGGATGTGTTGCCTGATCACCTGAAGACCGGCGACATCGTCGACTACGTCGTTATGGAACTCGAATGGGTGTGCGGGCGTCTGGCTGAGTAACAGCCTCTGAATGAGTGAACCTCACATGAAGCAACTGCAGTGGCTGGCGGCGACGGCGATGCTGGCGAGCGCTGCGGCCTGGTCGCACCATTCGGCGGCGATGTTCGACATGCAGAAGACGGTGGTGGTGAACGGTACGGTGAAGGAGTGGCAGTTCATGAGTCCGCATTCCTGGCTGCAGGTGATGGCGGTGGACGCGGGCGGCAAGCAGGTGCAGTGGTCCTTCGAGGGAGCGGCGCCTGCGGGCGGGGGCAGTTCGCCCAATTCACAGTTGCACAAGGACACCTTCAAGCCCGGGGAGAAGATCACGGTGGAGACGCATCCGATGAAGGATGGACGGCCGGCGGGGATATTGGGAGCGGTCACTTTTGCCGACGGCCACAAGTGGACGCCGCGTCAGCTGGGAGCGCCGCCCGGCGGCCCGCCTCCTGGAGCTGCAAGCCCCGCGGGCGCATCACCCGGAGCGCCTGCCGGACGGCCGCCGGCACCGTGAACCGGACATCACCCGAGGCTGTGACCCCGACCCCGGATGGTCGCGTTCGCGGTACGAGCCGAATTGAAAATGCTTGGCGCCGCAAGCGCCTCCGGACATGGTTGAGTGACAATTTTTTTGTGCAGGTAAACATATGAAAGCAGGGGCGGCCCGTGTTTGGAGCGGTGTGGGGATGCTGGCGGTGCTATTGCTAGGCACGCCGTCGGCGCAGGCTGCGGCGAAGGCGGGGAATAAAAAAATAGCCCCGGCGGATTTCAGCGGGGTGTGGGCGCTCTCGCCGAAGCAAGGTCGCACATTTGACCCGGATGCGGGATTGAAGCAGCAGCCGCCGTTCAAACCGGAGTGGAAGCAGGAGTGGGACAAGACGCGAGCGCGCCAGTTGGCTGGGAAGCGCGTATGGGACCCGCTCAGCCGATGTTTGCCGCCTGGCATGCCGCGCACGATGAGCGGCAGTTATCCGATGGAGATTCTCATGACACCGGGGCGTGTGACGGTGCTGACGGAATTATACAATGAGACGCGGCGCATTTGGACCGACGGTCGGGGGCATGCTCCGCCCGATGAGATCGAGTACACCTTTGTGGGCG
The DNA here is from genome assembly GCA_030775625.1 of Pseudomonadota bacterium. Taxonomy (GTDB): domain Bacteria; phylum Pseudomonadota; class Gammaproteobacteria; order Steroidobacterales; family Steroidobacteraceae; genus Bog-1198. The sequence goes on from JALYIW010000255.1 coordinate 2,668, forward strand.
ATTCCGTGGGTCATTGGGAAGGCGATACGCTGGTGGTAGATACGGTGGCGGTGCGCGAGGAGTCGGTGCTCGATGTGATGTTCGTCCCGCACAGCGATCAAGCACATTTTACGGAACGTGCGCATCTGAAGAACAAGGACGAACTGGACTGGACCATTACGATGGAAGATCCGGTGGTCTACGCCAAGCCGTGGACGGTGACGCGCAAGTTCGTGCGGGCGCCGGCCGGGGAAGGGGTGCGGGAGTTCGTGTGTGCGGAGAATAATCAGCCGGACAAGTACGTGGACAGTCCGGACGACGCTTTTTACGAACACCCCGATCCGCGCCTGAAAACGCGCCAGTAGCACCGTGGTTCAGCAATGATCGAGCAGTTCTGTATATGGCTGGAGTCGCAGCCCTTTGCGGTGGCGATCAGCCAATCCTCGTGGTTATTTCCGAGCATTGAGACGGTGCACGTGGTGGCGCTGACGATGGTGGTCG
>JALYIW010000256.1 GCA_030775625.1 Pseudomonadota bacterium
CCTGCTCCGCGGTGGCTTCGAAGAACCCGGCACGCTGGCTCGCGACGACGGCGACACCGCGACGGCGTTGTCGGCCGCCGTCCATCGTCTGGAAGCCGAATATGAAGTGCCTTACTTGGCGCATGCCTGCATGGAACCGATGAACTGCACTGCGCACGTGACCGATGCGGGGTGCGAAGTCTGGTGCGGTACCCAAGCACCGCAGGCCGCTCAGGCTGCGGCCGCGGCGGTGCTCGAAATATCCCCTGAGCGGGTCAAGGTGCACACGATGTATCTCGGCGGCGGATTCGGGCGACGCGGCGAAACCGACTATGTGGCACAGGCCGTGACGGCGGCCAAGGCCGCGGGCAAACCCGTGAAGCTGATCTGGAGCCGCGAGGAAGACATACAGCATGATTTCTACCGTCCTGCCGCTGCCATTCGCTTTCGGGGCGGGACCGACGCGGCGGGCACGGTGACCGCCCTTGACTGCAAGGTGGTTACTGCCTCGGCACCGGCGTTTCGTTTTCCAGGACCGCCTTTTTATACCGGGGGCGTGGTTGATACGACCTATTCAATCGCGAATATTCGCGTCGCCGGCGTCAATAAGGACATCGGCATCCGCTTCGGCTTCTGGCGTTCGGTGAATGATTCACACAACCCTTTCATGCTCGAGAGCTTCATCGACGAACTCGCTCATCTGAGCAAACAGGATCCCTACAAATTCCGTCGCGCGATGCTGCAGCATGAACGCGCCAAACGTCAATTGGCGGTACTCGATTTGCTGGCGGACAAGGCTGGTTGGGGTCAGCCACCGCCAGGGCATCACTTGGGAATTTCCGCGTTCGAGGCCTTTGGCAGCTACATCGGCGCCGTGGCGGAGGTGTCGGCCAAAGGCAAAGTGCTCACATTGCATCGCGTGACCACCGTGATCGATTGCGGCGTCGCCATACATCCCGACAACATCAAGGCGCAGTTGGAAGGCGGTATGGTGTACGGGCTGGCGGCGGTGCTGCGCGGCGAGATTTCACTCGACAAGGGAGCCGTCAAGCAAAGCAATTTCAACGACTACCGCATGCTGCTGATGATGGAAATGCCGCGTGTCGATTGCCACATCGTGCCAAGCAAGGCCGCTCCCGGCGGCGTCGGCGAACCGGGTACCGGCCCGATCGCGCCCGCGCTGGCCAATGCCGTCTATGCGGCGACGGGCATGCGGCTGCGCTCGTTGCCGCTGTCGAAGCATGGACTCACCTTCTCTGCGATGAGCACCTGATCATGGTCAACATCAATATCAACGGCAAACCCTCAAGTCTCGATGTCGACGCCGATACCCCGCTGTTGTGGGCACTGCGCGATGCCGTCGGGCTCACCGGCACGAAGTTCGGCTGCGGCATGGGCTTATGCGGAGCCTGCACGGTGTTGCTCGACGGTGAGGCGACACGCTCCTGCGTGCTGCCGATCAGCGCCGTGGGATCCAAATCCGTCGTCACCATCGAAGGCTTGTCGAAAGACCGCAGGCATCCGGTGCAAAAAGCCTGGATCGCTGAAAGCGTGCCCCAGTGCGGCTACTGCCAATCCGGCATGATTCTCGCGGCCGCGGCGCTGCTCGCACGCACGCCGAATCCCACGGATGCGGATATCGACAGTTCAATGACCAATATCTGCCGTTGCGGCACTTACACCCGTATCCGCAAGGCGATTCATCGCGCGGCCAACCAGCCCGCTTAAGACCGCGCCAGCGAGGCCCTCAGTGACTTAAGTGTGCGTCGTAGAACTTGGCGGCTAATCTATAGAGATCGCGGGATTCCGGCAGATCTGGATTGGTCATGAAGCCGTGTGCGAGGCCGTCATAAATCAGCAGCTGTGACTGCGCGCCGGCTTGCAACAGCCGCCGATGGCTGTAGGCCGCTTGGCTCATTGCCATATCGCGGGTGCCGCTGACGAACAATGTCGGGGGAAATTTGGCGAGGACAGCGAGATCCACGTCGGGACTGATGGCTGGATCGTTCAAATCGCGGCTTGCAAAATAGGCTCCGTCGATGCTCGGGCTTGCGCCCCCGGCAGCAGGCCGTGCCGGCATCAGGAGTTGAAAAAAGGAGGCCGAATCTCCCTGCATCCATTTGGGGTTGGCGCCCGAGCAATAAATGCCGAGTACGCCTGGCGCAGGCAGGCCCAATTTCTGAAACGCGGCCGCTGACTCGGCCACGAGAGTGCCGCCCGCCGAGCAGGCGACCAGACCGATTTGAGTGGGCCGGTGCGACTTGAGCATCGCCCGATAGACCTTGGTGAAGTCTTCCGTGGCCGCGGGGAATTGAAATTCTGGGCCCTGCCGATAGGTAATGGTGATGACCTTGAGCCGGCCCTCGGCGGCGATCGGGATGCTGATCAGCAAGCCGTTGGCGCGGTTGCCCAGGTAAAAACCGCCGCCCGGCGCATTGATGATCACACGCCTGCGGTTGGCCGCCGGAATTCCGTCACGCGGTGTAACGATCGCGGCCGAAACGCCGTCAATCGTCGTCTCTTCGACGTCCACTGGAAAGATCTCACGCATGTGCCGCAACTTCGGCGCCAGGCGTTCTTGCATCAGGCGGCGCGTGGTAGCCATGTCGGGCGCCGGCGGCAGCGGCGGCGCCCCAGGGCCTTCCGTGACCGGGGTGACTTTCAGGATCTCCTTGGCCTGCTCGGAGAGAATACGAGAGGGCGGCACCTCGGCGTTTTGTATACGAATCGTGCCGTCCGGGCTCCCCACCGTTTGCGCCATGAGCGGCGGCGCCCCCGCAGAAATCAGCATCGCCAATGCTAGCCCTTTGAGCCCTTGCATTGTCTTCTCCTCACGCGACGCGTTATGCGGATGGACCGACCTTGGGGGATGGCGGAGTGTCACCGCTCGCAATGGGGGCGGCAGCCTCCTTGCTCCGATGCAAAAACTCGTCCATGCCGGCCTTGGCGTGCATTGAAACCTGTGACAGCCCCGCTGCGACGCTTTCTGTGAACAGTCCATCCGCCGCCGACATGTCGGCGATACGCGGCAGGGCCTGTACCACCAGGTAATTGACTAGGGGCGCGTTTTCCGCCACCTGGTATGCCATTTCCATTGCCGTCTGCAACGCCTTGCCGGGTGCCGCGATACGGCTGATCAATCCATAGCGCTCGGCTGCTTGTACATCCAAGCGGCAACCCGTCAGCAACATGTCGGTCAGGCGCTGCGTGCCGATGAGACGGGCGATTCTGACCGTGCCGCCGCCACCGATGAAAATTCCCCGGCGAGCCTCGGGCAGCTGAAAATAGCTGGTTTCGTCCGCTATGCGCAAATGTGCCGTAGCCGCCAGTTCGAAGCCGCCGCCAATCACTGCGCCGTGCAACGCGGCGATGACGGGGCATTGTCCGAACTGCAGTGTATCCTTGATCTTGTGCCATCGCCGGGACAACCGCACCACCTCGAAGGGGGTACGCTCAACTTGTTCCGACAAGTCCAAACCCGAACAAAAGTGGGGTCCATTGCCGTCCAGGACGAGGGCGCGCACCGCCGGGTCCATGTCGCCCAGCACACGCTCGAATTCCTCCGCCATGCGCTCATTGAGCGCGTTGCGCTTTTGAGGACGATTCAGCGTCAGACGCAGTATGGGTCCATCCCGACTCACAGTCAGGACTTCATCGGCGTCTTTCACCTTAGGCTCCCCTTTATTTGGCATACCAGATCGTATGGACTGCCCTGGCACCTGTCAACCGATGACATCCATCGCTTACCCTGTACGCCGCGCTTCAGCGCATCAAGCGCGCTTTGGCAGGCTCGCGCGGCCGCTCATGGCCGCCGACTTGGGTACCAGAAACCGCTCACCGATGCGCCGGCGCCGCTCGATCTCGCGCGGGTCGGAGCCGAACAACATCATCTGGCCGCCCGCCACGAAGCTCATGTGCATCAACGCATAAGCGGCGGCATCTTCGTCATCCAATCCCGTTTCCAAATACAGGTTCTTTAATATCGCCACCCGCTCCGCGTCGACTCGGCTGACAACCGCCTGAACTCGCGGGTCATGGCGCGCCCAGTCGCGCAAGCTCAGCTCCAGTGGCCCCCCGGGAACGTCCAATCGCGATGAAATACCGATCCTGAACAGCTTTTTCAGCAGGAATTCCGGCCGGCCCGAAGCCTTTTTGAGCCATGTGTCGATATCTTCGGTCATGCGCTGGCGCCAGGTGTCGAGCACGCCGTTCATGAGCTCCTCGCGGGAAGAAAAGTGCCAATAAAAACTTCCCTTGGTCACGCCCAATTCGCCGGCAAGCACGTCAACCCGCAGCGACGCCACGCTGCGGCTCGACAGATAAGTGATCGCGCCATCGATCCAGTTTTCGCGCGACAGGCGCCGGCCGTCGGGCGCCGGCGATTTCTTATTCATGCCTGTCTCTCCGGCGCGGCGCTCTGAAAAGCGGCTACTGTCTGGCAGGCAGCATCGATGCGTACGATATGGGGGTAAGGACTCATGTCCACCTCAAAACGCCGTGCGTTGTATACCTGAGGCACTAAGCACGCGTCCGCCATGCCGGGGCTATCGCCATGGCAAAAGCGTCCTGTTTCTCGGTCAACCGCCAACGACTGCTCCAGGCCCTCGAAACCCACCCGCACCCAATGCCGATACCAGGTGTCGCGCGCCTGCTTGTCGAGATTCAGGTCGCGCTCGAGATATTGCAGTACGCGTAGATTGTTGAGCGGATGGATGTCGCAGGCCACTGCCAGCGACAACGCGCGCACCCGTGCCCGGGCCAGCGGCTCCTCGGGCAAGAGCCGAGGAAGAGGCTGAAGTTCTTCCAGGTATTCCATTATCGCGATCGATTGACTGAGCGCCCGCCCGTCGTCCAGACCCAAGGCCGGGACCAGTCCCTGCGGATTGATCCGCAGATACTCTTCCTGGCGGTGTTCGCCATTACGAAGATGCTTCGACACCGACTGCGCCTGCAGCCCCTTCAAGGCGAGGGCAATACGCACTCGATAGGAGGCGGAACTCAACGAAAAGCCGTAGAGAATCATGCGACGGTCACCGTGATCTCGCCGAGTCCGGCGATCGAGCCACGCATCACATCCGTCGACTTGACCGAGTTCACCCCGTCCGGCGTTCCGGTCATGATGAGGTCCCCGGGCTCAAGCGTCTCATACACCGACAGGTACGACACGCACTCCTGAACCGACCAGATCAGCTTCGAAATGTCCGAAGACTGGCGTGGCTGTTCATTGACGGTGACGGCAATGGCGGCCGCGTTCGGATGTCCGATGTCGGCGGCGCGATGCACGGCGCCAATGGGTGCCGACGCGGTGAAGGACTTGCCAAACTCCCATGGGCGGCCCTTGTCGCGCGCCTCGAGTTGCAAATCGCGGCGCGTCATATCCAAGCCGACCGCATAGCCGTACACATGCGTGAGCGCATCGGCGATGGCGATGTCGGCTCCGCCCTGGCCGATCGCCACTACTAGTTCGATTTCGTGATGAAAGTTGCTCGTCTTCGGAGGATATGGAATCTTCACGGGCTTGCTGGCATCTACTGTGGCACTGGCGGGTTTCATGAAGAAAAACGGCGGTTCGCGGTCGGGATCTTTGCCCATCTCGCGCGCATGCGCAGCATAATTGCGCCCCACGCAAAAAATACGATTCACGGGAAATCGTTGATCGCTGCCGGCGATCGTCAATGAGTGGACGGCGGCCGGTGAAAATACATAAGCCATACTGACAAATTCCCTTGAGTTTTACAGACGTTTTTCCCGCCACATCCCCAACACTTGTTGCACGGGTCGATCCGAATAGCTGAACAGCACCGTTTCGCGGCGCGCAAGCAGACGCAAACCATGCCACGAAGGCACGACGAAAATATCGTTTTCATGAAAGGCATAACTCTTGCCTTCGATCTCCGCTTGGCCTTCGCCCTCCAAACACACGTAGACGGTGCTGTCGGAGCATTGGTAAGCCTTGGTTTCGTATCCGACCGGCAGCAGTTGCGAGAACGCGCCCATGGTCGCCATCGGCGAGGCGCCGGTAGCGGGATTCACATAGCGCATCTTGTGGCCCAGATGCGCATCGATGGGGCCGCGGGCAATACCATTCAGCGCTTCGCGAGTGCGTTGATATGGATAGACGAATGCGCGCGTCGGATCGGTCGGCTTTTGATGGAAATCGATCGGCAGCATATTGTAGCCGTAGCGTGCCAGCGCATCGCCTTCGGGTCGCAGCTCCGCTTGGTATCCATCGTGATACTTCTCGGCAAATCCCGTATCGAGAAAACGCACCAACGGAATATCGAGCCCATCGAGCCACACCACCGGCTGATTGCCAAGATTTCCGTGATCGTGCCAAGTCCACGCAGGCGTGATGATGAAATCGCCCCGGTGCATGGTGGTGCGCTCGCCATCCACCGCGGTGTAGGCGCCTTCGCCGTCGATGATCAGACGCAGCGCGGACTGGGTATGCCGGTGCGCCGGTGCGACTTCGCCGGGCAGGATCAACTGCAGGCCGGCATACAAAGACTGGGTTATCGCGGAATGACCGCGCAGTGCCGGATTCTCCAGAACCAGCACCCGGCGCTCGGCCTCGGCCGCACTGATCAGCCGTCCCGCTTCCATGACGTATTCACGAAGGTCATCGTAACGCCACAAAGCGGCGGCCAACGGCGAGCGCGGCGCGGACGGCACCAGGGCGGCGAGCACTTCCCACAAAGGCGTGAGATTATGTTCACTGATGGCCCGATAGTAGCGCTCGCGAGTCGCAGCCACCGTCGAGGGAATTTTCATCGTCTGCGCGTTCATAGTGTTTGTCCTCGAAAGTATCAAGCGGCCTCGTCGCAGTGCCGGCGCGCGGCATCTATCGCAGCCCAAGAGTTTACGCCCTGCGGCGCGTCCCGGCCATGGCTCGCGGCCCTGACCTAAATCACGGACCCCCCCGTATTTCTGACGCAGGCTTTTGCGCAGCACTTTTCCGACCCCGTTCTTCGGCAGGCTGTCTACCAAGTAAATCTCCTTGGGACATTTGTAGCCGGCGCAACGCATACGCAAACGCGTCAACAGCTCTTCGGCTGTCGTCTCGCTATCCTCACGCAGCACGACCGCCGCCACCACCCGCTCCACCCACTTAGGATCCGGTACACCGAATACGGCGGCCTCGAGCACGGCAACGTCCAGGTACAGCGCCGATTCTACTTCGCTGGGAAACACGTTCTCCCCGCCGGTGACGATCATATCGTTCTTGCGATCGACGATATAAAGATATCCGTGGGGGTCGAGATAGCCCACGTCCCCGGTGCGCAGCCAGCCATCCCCAGCGCTGATA
>JALYIW010000257.1 GCA_030775625.1 Pseudomonadota bacterium
TGTCCTGCAACATGTATTCGTACTCGTCCGCTGTCAACAGTGTGTTGACAGGGACCGGAACCACGCCCGCGTGAATGGCTCCCAGGAACGCTACGGGCCAATCAATGGAATCGTGCAGGCAGAGGAGAATTCTTTGTTCAGGTTCGATTCCATGTCTGCGCAGAGCGCTCGCGAAAGATGCAACTCGATCGGCCAGCTCGCCATACGTTAGTTGCGCGCTGTCGTCGATGAATGCGATCTTCTCGGGCCGCCCCGCCAGCAAATTGCGCTGGATCAAATCGTATGCCGCGTTATAGGCGCGCGGCATTGAGATGATTGGCGGACTCTGGGTAAAGTCGGCTGAACTCAGTTCGGGCATTGAACTTTGCCTACCGGGTAAACTCGATCGCGCCTTGCGGAAGCAAGTACAGGATGAGGGCGCGTCCTGCAGTGACGGTCGGAAAATGGGCACTCCCGGGGCCGTACACCACCCACCCGGCGCCGTGCCCGTCGAAGCGCGCACCGGGGCTTAAAGGCATGATCATATCGATTTCGCCTTGCGGGTGACTGTGGTGCGGGCCTTTCACCTGATCCATATCAACGACATCGACACTGAATCCATAGAGCTCCGCGGTGGGTTTGATGACACGTCCATATCTGATGCCAGCCGCCTCCCGTGCGCACATCCAGCCGCCGGCAATGGCGGCGTTGCAGGCAGCAGAGATTTGCACAAATAGTTCACTTTGCGGCGGAATCGTCGTATTGAGGAAGGTAGCCAATGCCGCATCGAGGGGCTGTCCTGCCAGATGTCGTGCAACGTTTTTGATGAGCGCCTGAAATTCCTCGGGAGTGGAGACCGCTCGCGTGTGCATAATAATACCTGCCCTCGACAATTGTATGCATAATAGCACTACAATGCCACGAGTCACGCAACCCGAGCGAAGGTTGGGGTTCTTTTATGTTACCACCGGATGAAAGCTTGATCGCCGCTCCCGATCCTGTGGATTCCGTGAGCGATCAAACTTTCTTACGTGGCTTGGGTAGTCGCGTTCGCGTTCTGCGCGAGCGGCGCGGCATGACGCGCAAAGCGCTGGCTCGCGAAGCCGCAGTATCCGAACGCTATCTTGCTCAGCTCGAAGCCGGCGAGGGCAACATGTCCATTGTCTTGCTGCGCAGAGTAGCGGCGGCTTTGGGCAGCCGACTCATCGAGGTGCTGGACCCGGAAGAGAGTAGCGTTGAGCGCAGAATCATTTTGCGGCTGTTGGATTCGGTTCCCGCACATCGCTTGGAGGATCTGACCTTTCGGTTGATGCGTGAGTTCGGCAAAGAAGAAGGGTCGCGGCGCGCCCGCGTGGCGTTGATCGGCCTGCGGGGCGCCGGTAAAAGCACGCTGGGACAAAAACTCGCTGCAGAACGTGCCGTTCGTTATGTGGAACTCGATAGAGAGATTGAACTCGAGAGTGGCATGCCCTTGGCAGAAGTATTCTCGATGTACGGTCAAGCCGGGTATCGGCGCTTCGAGCGACGCACGCTGGAACGGTTGATCCATGAGAACGTACAGATGGTCTTGGCGGTTGGCGGCGGCATCGTCGCTGATGGGGAGACCTACGGTCTCCTGCTCAGCAAGTGTTTCACGGTTTGGCTCAAGGCTAAGCCTGAAGAGCACATGGACCGGGTAATCGCTCAAGGAGACCTGAGGCCGATGGCTGGGAACGCCGAAGCGATGGAGGATTTGAAACGTATCTTGAGCGCCCGCGAATCGCTGTACGGCAAGGCCGACAGAGTACTGGACACGTCGGGACATACAGCAGATGAAAGCCTCGAGGATCTGCGCGAATCGCTGCGAACCTGAGAACAACGCAATTCTATGATGAAAAATATCCAAGTCAGAGTTGTCAAACGAGCAACCGGGGTGCCCTCCCCCGACGTGTTCGAAGTCACTGAGGGCCCGATGCCGGAATGCCCGGCCGAGGGCGTGTGCGTCCGGGTTCACTACGCGGCTGTCGATCCGGCCATGCGCGGTTGGCTGAGTGCGGAACGGAATTATCTCAGCGTCCCCAATGGTGCAGTCATGAGGGCCGAGGGCATCGGCGAAGTCATCGAAAGCCGCCTTGCCGAATGGCGGCCCGGCGATT
>JALYIW010000258.1 GCA_030775625.1 Pseudomonadota bacterium
CCCGAGGCTCCCGCGCCGGCACCCGAGGCTCCCGCGCCGGCACCCGAGGCTCCCGCGCCGGCACTAGGCTCGATCGGTGAGAACAGCGATCGCTTCGCGGCGCTACCGTCTCCCAATACCGCTCAGCTGCAAAGGATCGTGACCATTCGTGTATGCGGGGTCGACGACGCGCGCTGGTCGGGGGCCGAGCTCATGTCGGCGCTAGAAGCGCATGGGCTGAGCTTTGGCCGTTATCAGGTGTTTCACCGCAAGCACTCCAACGGCCGCAGTCTGTTCTGCGTCGCGAGTCTGATCGAGCCGGGAACTTTCGACATCGCGGCGATGCCGGAACAAGAATTTCGCGGCATCACTTTATTTGCGGTGCTGCCCGGACCGATCGAGCCCCTCGACACTCTCAGCGAATTATTCGCCACGGCTCGTGGGCTGGCGGAGGAATTGTCCGGCGCGGTGCAGGACGCGAAAGGTATGCCGCTCTCGCCGCAGCGAGCCACCGCGATGCGCGAGGATATCGCGCGTTTTCAGGCCCAGTTGCACCAAGGCTAAGTCGCTTGTGTGCGAAGAAAGCAGCGGGCCCCAGCAAGAAGGCTGCAGCGCGCGCGGAGCAATTGCGTGAATTGCTGGAACGCTACAACTATCGCTATCACGCACTCGATGATCCTGAAGTCCCGGATGCCGAATATGATCGCCTCATGGCGGAGCTGCGTGCCGTTGAAACCGCGCATCCGGAGCTGCTCACACCGGCTTCGCCGACGCAGCGAGTAGGCGCCCAGCCCGCGGCCGCATTCGGTGCGGTCAAACATCGAATCGCCATGTTGTCGCTGGAGAATGCGTTTTCTGCGGAGGAAGTCCGCGACTTCGACCGACGCGTCCGTGAGCGTTTGCAGCAAGAAGGCCCCGTGCGCTATTCGGCGGAGCCGAAGTTGGACGGCTTGGCCATCAGCGCCCGCTACGAAAAGGGCGTGTTCGTGCAAGGCGCAACCCGCGGCGACGGAGCAACCGGCGAGGAGATCACGCAAAACCTCCGGACCATCGCAGCGTTGCCGCTGCGCGTGCGCGCTCACAAACTGCCGCGAGTGCTCGAGGTCCGGGGTGAAGTGTTCATGCCGCTGTCCGGCTTCAACAGGTTCAACAAGGAGGCCATGGCGCGCGGCGAGAAAACTTTTGTCAATCCGCGCAACGCGGCGGCGGGAAGCTTGCGGCAACTCGATCCGCGCATGACGGCGGCGCGCCCTTTGGATTTGTTTATTTATGGTGTGGGTGCTGTGGAGGGCGGCGAATTGCCGCCGAGTCACAGCGGGATGCTGCAGGCGCTGCGTCAGTGGGGATTCAAGATCTGTCCGCAATCCACGGTGGTGGAGTCGGTCGAGGGTTGTCTCGAGTACTACCGCGACATCGGCACAGCCCGGTCCCGGCTGCCGTACCAAATCGATGGTGTCGTCTACAAGGTGGACGATCTCGAGCTGCAGAAACGCTTGGGATTCGTCTCGCGCGCGCCGCGCTGGGCGGTCGCACACAAATTTCCGGCGGAGGAAGCATTGACCACGGTGCGCGACATCGAATTCCAGGTGGGAAGAACCGGGGCGCTGACTCCCGTGGCGCGGCTGGAGCCGGCTTTCGTTGGCGGCGTGACGGTGAGCAATGCAACCTTGCACAATATGGATGAGCTATGGCGCAAGGATGTACGGGTGGGCGACACCGTGGTAATCCGCCGCGCCGGAGACGTGATCCCCGAAGTGGCGCGAGTGATGCCGGAGCGCCGCATAAAGGGAGCGAAACCCATCGAGATGCCCAAGGTATGCCCCGTATGCGGCTCCCCCGTGGTGCGTGAAACCGATCAGGCAGCGGCGCGCTGCACCGGCGGGAGAATTTGCGCGGCGCAGCGCAAGGAAGAAATCAAGCATTTCGCGTCGCGTCGCGCTCTCGACATTCAGGGGCTTGGGGACAAGCTGGTGGAACAACTGGTCGATCGAGATTGGGTGCGAACACCCGCAGATCTCTTCGCTCTGCAGCCGGCGCAGCTCGCCACTCTCGAACGCATGGGTGAAAAATCCGCGCAGAAGTTGTACGAGGCCATCGAGACGGCGAAAAGCAGCAGTTTTGCGCGTTTTCTATACGCCCTTGGAATCCGAGATGTGGGTGAGGCCACGGCGCTGGCTTTGGCGCAGCAATTTCGCGAAATCTCCGCGCTGCGCAACGCCTCTGAGGAGGACATTCAACGCGTGCCCGATGTGGGCCCCATCGTTGCAAAACATATTGCCGCCTATTTTCACGATATGCAGAACGCAGCCGTCGTCGACCGATTGCTTGCATCGGGCATCCACTGGCCGGCACCGGCGCCGGGCGATGCTGCGGCGGCGTTGGCGGGAAAGATCTTTGTGCTGACCGGCACGCTCGAATCGATGACGCGCGAGGCTGCGGAACAGGCCATCATTGAACTCGGCGGAAAGGTAAGCGGCAGCGTGTCGAAGAAAACGAGCTATGTGGTGGCAGGCGCAGAGGCCGGTTCGAAGCTGAAGAAAGCTCAGTCGCTGGATCTTGCGGTGCTGAATGAAGCGGCTTTTTTGCAGCTCCTAAGAAAAAAGTAGCGGATTCCCGTGAATCCGCTACTTTGCTCGGAGGCGTTTGTTTAAAGGCTTTTTTCGATCTTGGCCGTCTTCTTGAGGCTCTCTATGTAGTCTTTGAATTTCTTCTGAATGACCGCGCTGTTCGACTGAGCTTTGTGCTGATCGAACGTCGGCGGCACCGTCTCGCGCACGTCATCGAGTTTGACGATGTGCCAGCCGTACTGCGTCTCGACCGGCTGCTGCGTTGTCTCACCCTTCTTCAAGGATTTCACGGCGTCGCCGAACGGCTTGACCATGTTCGACAGCGTGAACCAGCCGAGGTCGCCGCCCATGGCCTTGGAACCCGGGTCTATGGAATTCGCTTTCGCGAGCTCATCGAATTTGGCGCCCGCCTTGAGTTTCTTTGTCAGTGATATCGCGAGATCCTTGTCCTTGGCGGCAACCAGGATATGACTCGCGTGGTACTCGCTCTTGTCCAGAGTGGCAACGAAGGCGTCGTAGTCGGCATGCAGTTCCGCATCGCTCGGTGCGATTGCCTTCAAATATTTTTGCACGCCGGCGTCGGCCAGCACCTGCACGCGCGCCAAGTCCAGGCGAGCGGCCACGGCGGGATCCTTGTCCATCCCATCCTTGGCGGCCTGATTGGCAATCAGCTGCATGCTGATCATCTGGTCGAGTACCTGATTCTTCTCCTCCGCGGTGACGTCGGTCACCGGCTTGCCGCGCAGCAGGCCTTTCAAGTAGTCATCGAAGGCGTCGCGCGGAATGGGCGTGCCATCGACCACGGCGACCGGGGGGTTCGCAGGTTTGGCGGCGGAAGCAGGCGCGGGCGCCGCCGCCTGCTGTCCCTTGCCGCAGGCAGCCAGCAATAAGGTGATGGCTGCCACGGTGGACAATCGGCTCCACTGGGAGCTGAAAAGTTGGGTCATTTGGGTCCTCTACACACGATAAAAGCGACTGTGGCCGACACGGCCTATGCGCCCGGGGGCCGAAGTTTAGCCTTTACCATGCGATCTCTCCAAATTATCGATGCAATTAGGCCGGCGGCAGGGCTTCGATGGTGAGCGCATGGATGGCCGATTTCAGCAGCTCATCGAGGGCCGCGTACACCAGACGGTGGCGGGCAAGCGGGGAAAGACCGCGAAACGCTTCGGCGACGATGCGCACGCGGAAGTGGCTTTGCCCGCCCGCCGCCCCGGCGTGGCCCGCGTGCAAGTGGCTCTCGTCCACGATGATCAGTTGCGTGGGCGCAAATCGGGTCTCGAGGAGTTCGCGCAGACGCTGGGCGCGCGGCTGTTGCACGGTTAGCTCGGATCCGCTGGGGCAGCTTGGGTTTTGCCGCTCAGCCACAACACCTGGGGAATCAGGAAAATCAGCATCGCGACCGTGATGCCGAACACCTTGAAATTTACCCAGACGCTTTCGGCGAAGTTGCGCGCCACATAGATGTTGGTGATGGCCAGAATCGCGAACCAGCCCACCCACAGAGAATTGATCAGCAGCCATGCGCGCGCCGAAATTTGCAGGGGCTGGTCGAACGCGGCTTGCAGCATGCGGCGCGCGAACGGCTGCTTGCCGATGAACATGCTGCCCAAAAATGCCACCGCTGCCAGCGACAGCAACACGGTGGGCTTCCATTGAATGAAGCGCCGGTCATGCAGCAGGAGAGTGGCGCAGCCCAATATCACCGCCACGACCGCGGTAATGACATGCATGGTCTTGAATTTTCCAGTTTGCAAGCGGTGCACCACGAGCACCAGGACGCAGGCGATCATCAAAGCGCCCGTGGCCCAATAAATCCCCAGCACTTTGAAGCCGACGAAGAAAACGATGAGGGGAGACCATTCGAGTAGCTGGTTCATCCGCGTATCATAGCGGACGAACCATGAGTATCTATCTGCAACTGCATCCCGTGTCCCCGCAGCGGCGTTTCATTCGTCAGGCGGTGGAGAAGCTGCGCGGCGGGGCTGTGATCGTTTATCCCACCGATTCGTGTTATGCGCTGGGGTGCCACATCGGCGACAAGCCGGCGCTGGAGCGCATCCGGGAGATTCGCCAAGCGAACAAGAATCACGATTTCACTCTGGTGTGCCGCGACCTGACGGATGTCGGCAAGTACGCCGTGGTGGAGAATTGGCAGTACCGCCTGCTGCGCGCGCATACGCCGGGCCCCTACACATTTCTGCTCAAGGCCTCGCGCGAAACGCCGCGACGCCTGAAGCATGAGCGTCGGGGAACCATTGGGCTGCGGGTTCCGGATCACCCGGTAACCGCCCTGCTGCTAGAAGAACTGGGCGAACCCATCATGAGTTCTACGCTGCTGCTGCCCGGCGAGGATTTGCCGCGCACCGACGCGAAGGATATTTATGAGAAACTCGAACGCAGTATCGATTTGGTACTCGACGGCGGTAACTGCGGCTTGATTCCCACCTCGGTGATCGATCTGTCCGACGATCGTGCCATCGTGGTTCGAGCGGGGCGGGGAGACGTAAGCCCCTTTGGCGCCCCGGCCCCCGTATAATGCGGTCGCGATGCGGGCATTAAGCTCGTGTTTATTCTAAATAACGAGTGCAAGCATTGGATTTATCGGGTTTTCTCAACAAGGTATCGATTTGGGCGATCCCGGTGCTATTTGCGATTACTCTGCATGAGGTAGCGCACGGCTGGATGGCCCGCTACTTCGGAGATCGCACTGCCGAGATGCTTGGACGCTTGAGTTTGAACCCTTTGCGACACATCGACCCGGTCGGCACGCTGCTGGTGCCTGGATTATTATTGGCGGCGGGTGCCCCAATGTTCGGATGGGCCAAGGCGGTGCCCGTGGCGACCAGCGCGCTGCGTAGCCCGCGGCGCGCAATGGTCTTGGTGGCACTGGCCGGCCCGTTGGCGAATATTTTCATGGCATTGGTGTGGTGCGCCGTGCTGGCAGGGATAGCCCGCGTGAACGGCATCCAAACACTGAATTACTGGATCGCGCTGATGGCGCAGGCGGGAATTCTGAGCAATGTGGTGCTTGCGCTGTTCAATTTACTGCCGATTCCGCCGCTCGACGGCGGCCGAGTGTTGGCGGGCTTGTTGCCACCGCGATTGGGAGCACGATTCGAGAAGTTAGAGCCGATCGGCTTATTTGTGGTGTTGGGTTTATCCGCCTTTGGATTGCTCGCCTGGTTGTTCGACCCCGCGTTCCGCCTCGTCGGATGGGTGTTCAATGCCTTGGTGGGATCCGCGGCATGAGCGGGGCAATCCAAAATCGGCGCGTGCTGTCGGGCATGCGGCCTACCGGGCAGCTGCATCTGGGCAATTACCACGGCGCCCTCAAAAATTGGATCGAGCTCCAATATCAGTACGAGTGCTATTTTTTCATTGCTGATTGGCATGCGTTGACCACGGGCTACGAGGACACCTCGAAGCTCGAGGAGTACGTCTGGACCATGGCCATCGACTGGCTGGCGGCGGGTCTTAACCCCGGCGTCGCGACACTGTTCGTGCAATCGAAGGTACCGGAGCACGCGGAACTGCATTTGTTGCTGTCCATGATCACCCCTCTGGGGTGGCTGGAGCGGATCCCGTCCTACAAGGATCAACAAGCTCAACTTGCCGAGCGCGACTTGAGCACGTACGGGTTTTTAGGCTATCCCTTGCTGCAAACGGCGGACATTTTGCTGTACCGCTCGCAGTATGTGCCGGTTGGCGAAGACCAGGTCGCACATGTCGAGATGACGCGTGAAGTCGCGCGGCGGTTCAACCACATCTATGGCCGCGAGCCTGAATTCGAGCAAAAGGTCGAGAAAGCCATCAAAAGCCTGGGGGCGCGCAATTCAGCCTTTTATCGCACCCTGCGCAAGGAATTCCAGGAAAAGGGCGACGCTGACGCGCTGGCCAAGGCGCGGGCGTTGGTGGAGTCGAACGCACGCTTGACGGTGGCCGATCGGGATCGCTTGTTCGGCTTCCTCGAGGGCACGGGTATCGCGATATTGCCCGAGCCCGAAGTGCTGCTCACGGCGACTCCGAAAGTGCCGGGTCTCGATGGGCGCAAAATGTCCAAGTCGTACGGCAACACGATCGGCTTGCGCGAGGAGACGGATTCCATCGTCAAGAAAATCAAAGCCATGCAAACCGATCCGGCTCGCGTGCGGCGCACGGATCCGGGTGATCCGGATAAATGTCCCGTGTGGGATCTGCATAAGGTGTATTCAGACGCCGCCACCCAGGCGTGGGCGCAGCAAGGTTGCCGCAGCGCCGGGATCGGTTGCCTGGAGTGCAAGGCGCCGCTGATTGCGAAAATCGTTGAAGAGGTGTCCGGCATAACCAAGCGGGCCCAGGAGTTTGAGGAGAATCCCGAACTGGTACGCGGTATTATCGCCGAAGGGTGTGAGCGGGCGCGGGGAGTGGCGCGCGAGACACTGGAGTCCGTCCGACAAGCCATGGCAATGAACTACCGATGAAACCCGAATTGACGTTGGTGCAGAAGGTGCCGCCACCCCCGCCGGTGGTCGATCCGACGCCGGCTCAAGGGGAAATGCCCTTTGCGGTCGTGGATGGTCAGCCTATTACCGAGATACCCCGAGATCTGTACATACCGCCGCAGGCACTGGAGATATTTCTCGAGGCATTCGAGGGCCCCCTCGATATGCTGCTGTATCTCATACGGCGGCAGAATCTCGACATTCTGGACATCCCGATCGCTGAAATCACGCGCCAGTACATGCGTTACATCGAGTTGATGCAGGTGCTGCAGCTCGAACTCGCGGGCGAGTATTTACTGATGGCGGCGACCCTGGCGGAAGTGAAGTCGCGCATGCTCCTGCCGCGCGTGGTCACGGATGAGCCAACGGAGGACTCCGACCCTCGCGCCGAATTGGTGAGGCGCCTGCAGGAATACGAGCGCTTCAAACGCGCCGCGGAAGGCATCGACCGCATGCCGCGATTGGAGCGCGACACATGGATTGCAACGGCGGATTTGGTCGATCGCAAGGTGGTCCGCATTCCGCCGCAGGTGACGTTGCAGGAAATGCTGTTGGCCTTTCAGGACGTCCTGTCGCGCAGCGATATGTTCGCGCACCACCACGTGCAGCGCGAGCCGCTGTCGGTGCGGCAGCGGATGGCCGACGTCTTGTCCTCGCTGACGAGCAGCGCGTTCGTGGATTTCTCGACGCTGTTCAGCGCGCAGGAGGGGCGTCGCGGCGTAACCGTCACCTTCGTCGCCATTTTGGAACTGTTGCGTGAAGGACTGGTCGAATTAGTGCAATCGGAAGCCTACGCACCCCTGCATGTGCGCCTCGGCAATCCGGCGCGGCATTTGAAACTGGTGGCCGATGCCGACGGCGGCGCCAACGAACCCTCAGCGAGTACTCAATGAACGACCAATACGTAAAAAACGTGGTTGAAGCCGCACTTCTGGCCGCCGGCCGGCCCGTGACCATGGACGAACTGGTCAGCGTGTTCGACGAACGCGACGGCTCGAATGCCGGTGAAGTGCAGGCCGCGATCACGGCGTTGACGGCGGAGTATGAAACGCGCGGACTGGAATTGCTGGAAGTGGCGAGCGGCTACCGGATTCAAATCAGGGCTGCGGTCGCTGAACCCGTTTCGCGCCTGTGGCAGGAGCGGCCGGCGAAATATTCGCGCGCCATGTTGGAAACGTTGGCGCTGGTCGCCTATCGCCAACCCATCACGCGCGGTGAAATCGAACAAATTCGCGGTGTCGCCGTCAACCCCAATATCATCAAGACTCTGCTCGAACGCAGCTGGATCCGCGTCGTGGGTCTGCGCGACGTGCCGGGAAGGCCGGAATTGTTGGGTACTACCCGAGAGTTTCTCGACTATTTTAGTCTGCGCAAGCTCGATGATTTGCCCACTCTCGCGCAACTGAAGGAACTGGAGGATTTGCGTGTGCAGTTGGCGCTGCCGGGCGCCGGCCCTGAAGTGGCGCGGGCGCTCGCTCCCGATGAAAGCGCGGGGGCGCCCGGCGCAGCGGAATCTTCGGCCCTCGACGCTTCGATGGACGATGAAGATGATCAGGATTCCGGCAACTCCGCCCCGCACGCGCACGGTCTGGTGGCGCGCGGCGTCCACGATGAGTTCAATTGACGAGAGCGCGGCCGCCACGCCAGGACTTAAGCCCGCGTAAAGATCAGCCCCCGAGCGAACGCGTCCAGAAGCTGTTATCGGCCGCCGGTATCGGCTCGCGACGCGAAGTCGAACGTTGGATCCGCGAGGGGCGGCTGAAAATCAATGATGAAGTCCCCGCGATGGGGGTGAAGCTCACGCCTCGCGATCGCATTACCCTGGATGGCCGACCGGTGCGGTTGCATGCACGTGACGCCAAAGACGTGCGCGTACTGCTGTTCCATCGTTCGCCGGGCGAGACGCTGGATCTGAAGGCAGCCACCGCGCGCGCGGCGGAGCATCTGAATCTGCCGCGCTCGTCCGGCCGCTGGCTGGCGATTCAACCCATGCCGCCGGTCGACGGTGGATTGGAAATTCTGACCGACGACGGATCGTGGGCTCACCGCGTCTCGCGCGGCGTGCATGCCCTGACCATCGACTATGTACTCAGGATCCGGGGTCCGCTCAAAAATGAACTGGTGGAGGAGTTTCGCGCCGCGACGGACATCGAGGGCGAGGCGATGACTGTCCTACAGGCCGAAGCGCAATACGGCGAAGGCTTCAATCATTGGCTCAACGTCACCGTGCGCGCGACTCGCTCTGCGCAGGTGCGCCATTGGTGGGCGGCGCGCGGCATCATCGTCAGCCGCTTGATGCGCGTGCGCTTCGGACCCGTGCATTTATCGCGAGAGCTGCCCCGCGGACATTCCCGGGCGATGCTGGCGAGTGAACGCCATGCGTTGGTCAATGAGATTGATGCGGCGCGCGCCGCGGCGGTCGACCAACAGCGCTGACGTCCTCGTGGCGCTGTCGCCACTTCTCATTGCGCTTCGATGTACTGGCCATCAATATCACGGCCTCGATCGCTCAACAAGTACAGGAAGGGGCCGCTGACCGCGGCGGGCGTGAGTAGTGTGTTCGGATTCTCTGCCGGGTACGCCGCGGCGCGCATCGCGGTACGCATGGCCCCGGGATTCACGCTGTTGACCCGGATGTTCGCCTCGCCCTCGAGTTCTTGGGACAGCATGCGGCTTACCGACTCCAATCCGCTCTTGGAGACGCCGTAGGCGCCCCAAAAAGGCCGCGGATTTTTCACGACTCCGCTGCTGACGAAAATGACTGAGGCGTCCGCGGATTTGCGCAGACTGGGCAGGAGGACTTGGGTCAGTATGAACGGCGCGGTCAGATTGACGTGCAGCACGCGGCACCAGGTCGGCACGTCGTACTGTTCGATCGGAGTTCGATCCCCCAAGAGTCCCGCGGCATGCACCAGACCGTCGAGTTTGCCGAACTCCGAAGCGATGACCCCGGCAAGGTTGTCGTAATCCACGGCGGTCGCCGTGGCAAGATCCAGCGTGGCGATGGCCGGCTGAGGCGCATTCATGGCAGCGATCTGATCGTACACACGTTCCAACTTGGCCGAGTTGCGCCCCGACAGAATAACGCTGGCGCCAGCGCGCGCGCACTCGATCGCGAGCGCCTTCCCCAACCCGCTGGTGGCTCCGGTTATCAAGATCACGCGGCCGGCCAATAAATCGCCGTCAGGCGTGAATAGTTTGGGAATCATCCTCGCAACTCCATTGTCATCGATTGGCGCGCCGCGCCGTCGACCAAGCAAGCAGCATATCGCGTAGGCGTCGCCGCTCGGCCGTCGGTGTGCTGCGGCTCAAGTGAGCGAGACCGAGGGCTGCCGACACCAGCAAATGCCGGCATTCAGCACGTTGCGCGTGGGTCAGCGCCGCGGCGGCCACCTCGAAGCAACGCCGCGCGCGTTCTCGCACCTGGTCCAGGTACCGTTGCAGGTGCGGCGGCGTAACATCGGCGGCGAGATCCGAATTCTCGATGCCGGCGGCCAACAGCTCATCGATGGCAAAGGACACACGCCCGAGCCGCGCTTCACGGCGAAAATTGCCGAGGGCGTTCGCCAGATACTCGGCGGCGGCGAGGGAGGTCGTACAGCCGCGCAAATCAGCTGCGGTGATAGCCGGGAAGGCGAGGTGCGAGGCCAGTGCCAAAGGATCGCCCCGCAGCGCTCGGGATTGCGGTTCGAGATCGGCGCCGCGTTCGAGCGGTGCACCGCCGACCTGGGCGGCGGCGGATGCCACGGCGACCGTCAAGGAGTTGAAATCAACCGCGTCGGCGTTGGGCAACGAAGCCAAATAAACGCTGATAGGATGCACGCCGGAGCGGTGTTGCAGCCGCTGCATTTCCTCCCCCCACCAGGCGAGCTTCAGATGCGCCACCCCCGTCTCGGTCGCCGGATCCATCAGCGCATGCCACTCCGCCAGCAGGGCGTACATACCCAGCAGCGGCGCACGCATGGGTGGTGCTGCGAACAGCCAACTCCAGTAGCGCGCGCTGCCGGCCGGCACCGCTCGCCTTTGGTAGGTCGGATCAAGTGATTTCAGGAGGATTCTCGACGGCGGGATCGCGCTCTGCGGTCGTCTGCCGTGGTGTGCGCACGAGAGCGGCGACGGGCTCGACCGGTTCGATCTCACGATTCACGCGCATCCCGAGTTCCGGGAATCGCCGCGCGGCGGGCAGTACCTGTTGCTCCAAAGAGCCGACGGCCTTGTTGAATGAGTCGACGCTGCTACCCAACGACTTGCCCAACTTGCCCAGGTGTTCGGCAAAGACCGCGAGGCGCTTATAGAGGTCTTCGCCCAGCCGGCGGATTTCCGCGGCATTGTCCGCCAGGACGGTTTGTTTCCAACCGTAGGCGACGGCCTTCAACAGGGCGACCAAGCTGGTCGGCGTCGCCAACATGACGTTTTGTCGCAAAGAATCGTCAATCAGCCCTGGATTCTCCTGCAAGGCCGCCGACAAAAACTGGTCTCCGGGCAAAAACAACACGACGAAATCCGGGCTGCGTTCGAACTGCGACCAATACTGCTTCGAGGACAATTCGCGAACACGTGCGCCGACGATTTGCGCATGACGCCGCAGCTGCGCGCTGCGCTGCTCGTCGTCTTGGGCCTCAACGGCGGCGAGGTAGGCATCGAGCGGGGTCTTGACATCCACCACGATGTCGCGCTGCTCGGGCATGTGCACGATCATGTCCGGCCGAATCACGCCCGACTCGGTGGCGAGGTGGCGTTGCTCGGTGAAGTCGACATGCGAGGTCATGCCCGAGAGTTCCACCAGGCGGCGCAGAGTGATTTCGCCCCATTGACCGCGCACATCCGGCCGGCGCAGGGCAGTGACCAGATTTCGCGTCTCGCGTGACAATGAATTTTGTCCGCTGGCCAAGACTTCCATCTGCGTTTTTATGGTGGCGAAGGCATCGATGCGATCGCGTTCGATGGTTTGGATCTGTGCTGCGGTTCTCGCAAGCGCTTCGCGGATCGGCTGCACCAAGGATTCGATCGCGGTCTCGCGTTCCCGCAGCGCCTGCGACGCATCCAGCTGCTGCCGACCGAGACGCTCGCGCGCCAACTGCAAAAAGACTTCACTATTGCTTTGCAAGCTCTCCCGAGCGAGTTCGCCGAACACGCCCTGCAATTGATCGCGTGCCCGCGCCAAAGCCTGCTCGCGCTCGGTGCTCACCGCTTCCTCTGACTTCAATCGAGCGCGCAACACTTCCGTTGCGATGCGCAAAGCCTGCTCGTGCCGGGCACGCCAGAGCAGAGCGCCCAATGCGCCGATGGCCAAGCCCACTCCCAAGGCGCACCAGACCGCGAGGTCGTTCATAGGCGGCCGCTGGCTACGAGCCAGTCCAACAGATCTGAGGGTTGCTCCAGGTAACCATCGCCCGCCCACTTTGCCGAATCCTCATCCGGCAGCAAATAACCATAGTTCGCGACCAGTGCCGCCATCCCCGCGGCATGGGCTGCCTGCACGTCCCGTTCTGCATCGCCAACGTAGATACATTGGCCGGCGCTTACCCCCGCCAGCTGCGCCGCGTGCAGCAACGGCAGGGGGTGCGGCTTGCGTTCGGCAAGCGTGTCGCCGCTGACCACACAAGCGAAGCGCGAGCGTAAGCCCAATTGCTGCAAAAGAGGATCGGTGAGCCAGCCCGGTTTGTTGGTCACGATACCGCACTTCAAGCCGCGCTCCGCCAAGAAGCTGAGGACCTGCTCCATACCGGGAAAGTAGCGGGTGCCGACACTCAATGCGCCGCTGTACAGAGCCAAGAAGCGCTGTTGCAGGGCGGTTCTGGTTGCATCGGTCGCCTCGGGAAAGCCAACTTTGACGACGCGGCCCGAGCCATGGCTCACGGCAGCACGCACGAGCTCGTAGGGCAGGGGTGCGAGCCGTTCTTCGAGACGCAGGGCATTGAGCGCACCCACCATGTCGGGTGCCGTATCCAGCAGCGTGCCGTCCAGGTCGAACAACACCGCTCTTAGAGGCGATGTCATTTCGAACGACGCCAGGTCAATCCGCGGCACGGGTGAAATGCGCCAAATAGTTCACGGCGGTGTTCGCCGAGAGTCGAAACGAACGCGTCAATGGATTGTAGGTGATGCCGGCCAGGTCTTTGAGATCGAGATGCGCCTCACGACCCCATCGGGCGAGTTCTGAAGGTCGAATGAACTTCAGGTACTCGTGCGTGCCGCGCGGCAGTACGCGTGCGATATATTCTGCACCGACAATGGCGACGGCAAACGCCAGCGGATTGCGGTTGAGCGTGGAGACGATGACATGGCCGCCGGGTTTTACCATGCAAGCCAAGGCGGCCATGGTCGCCGCCGGCCGCGGCACGTGCTCCAGCATTTCCATGCACGTCACCACGTCAAAACCGGCCGCTCGCTCCTGTGCGAGTTCTTCGGCGGCCACCGCGCGGTAGTTCACCGGGATTTTCGCTTCGAGCGCGTGCAATTCGGCCACGTCGATCACAGCCTGCGACAGGTCGATGCCGAGCACCTGCGCGCCCGCGCGAGCCATGGCTTCGGAAAGGATGCCTCCCCCGCAACCCACGTCGAGGACCTGGGCTTGGGCGAGGCGCGCTACGCGCTCGATGTATCTGAGCCGCACCGGGTTCAATTCGTGCAAAGGTTTGGAGGGACCTTTAGGATCCCACCAGCTCTGCGCGAGGGCGGTGAATTTTGCGACTTCCGCGGGATCTACATTGGGACTCGAAGCTTGCACAGTCGTCACCCTCCAGTATTCAATCGCGCCGCCCAGGCGTTGGCGCGCGCCGCCACGGCCGGCCACTCCAAGCGCGTCAAGTCTCGCTCACAGAGCAATTGTCGACCGGCTACCCAGACATCGCTCACCAAGTCACGGCCGCCGCAAAAAACCAATTGCGTCACCGGATCGCCCACCGGCTGAGTGGCGGGTCCGCCGAGATCCACGCAGCACAGATCCGCCCATTTGCCGGACTCGAGGCTGCCGATGTCGGCGTCCAATCCGAGAACCGAGGCGCCGCCGCGGGTTGCGACGGCGAGCACATCCCAAGCGGTCAATGGCGCCGTGCCCGCGCCGGCGGTCAGGGCCAGAAGGCGCATCTCTGCCCAGATGTCCTGGCTCTGCGGGAAGACCTCGCCGCCGCTGCCGAGTCCCAAGCGAATTCCAGCCGCGGCGAACGCGGCGGCGGGCCCCAGTCCGAATCCTTGGCGCAGACTCGATTGCGGGCAGAGGCTGATCGATACGCCGGTGCGCTGCGCGAGTTCGATATCGGCAGCCGTCACATGCACCATGTGGACCGCGTTCAAGGCGGGCGTCAGTAAACCCAATTTCCACAGACGTTCGATGGGGCGCAGTCCGTGGACGGCAACGGACTCGGCGATCTCAGCGGCCGATTCGTGCAGGTCGATCACGATGGCTGCGTCGAGTTCGTCCGCCAGCGTGGCGATGCGCGCGAAGGAGGCATCGCTCAGGGTATTGGCAGCGTGCGGCGCGATGGCGGTCGAAATCAGGGGATGACCCCTGTATTCATCACGCATGCCGAGGCCTTCAGCCATCGGCAGACCGACGACGGCACGCATTCCTTGCTCGGTGGCCGCGCGTGCGGTTTGATCGGGGAAGTGATATCGATCCGCGAAACAGGTTATGCCCGATGCGAGCATATCTGCGATGGCGGTCATGGCACCGTCGCGAACGAATTCGGGGCCGACGCTGCGCCGATCGAGCGCAAGCCCTGGGGATCGCAAGCCGCGAAACAGCGACATGGCGGCGCGAGTGGTGCAGTTCACCAATCCCGGCATCAAAAGGTGCGCGGGTCGCCTAACGCGGGCGGCGGCGTCATAGCGCACGGCCACGGCAGAGCTCGGCAGAATATCCAGAATTCGTCCGTCGCGAACCACCAAGGAATGATTTTCGAGCACCTGCCCGGACGCAGCCATCGGCACGATCCAGCGGGCCTCGATGCATAAATCGGCAAGAACAACGGGCATTCCCCAGTATATCGATTTATCCGTATGTGCTAGCATTAACCTATGTTGAGACCCTGTCTCGCCTCCTTTAAACCCGCAGAATAGAAGCCGCCAAGGCTCCACCCGGATTTCTCGCAAATGGCCGAGATCGCTCGCGAAATATTGCCCGTAAATCTCGAAGACGAGATGCGCAAGTCCTATTTGGATTACGCCATGAGCGTGATCGTCGGACGCGCTTTGCCCGATGTTCGGGATGGGCTGAAGCCGGTGCACCGGCGCGTGTTATTCGCCATGCGCGAGCTGGGCAACGACTGGAACAAGGCCTACAAGAAGTCGGCGCGCGTCGTCGGCGACGTGATCGGCAAATATCACCCCCACGGCGATGCATCCGTTTACGACGCCATCGTGCGCATGGCCCAAGATTTCTCCATGCGCTATTTGCTGGTGGACGGCCAGGGAAATTTCGGTTCCGTGGACGGCGACCCGCCAGCCGCCATGCGTTACACCGAAGTGCGAATGTCCAAATTGGCCGGCGAACTGTTGGCGGACATCGACAAGGAAACGGTCGATTTTAATCCGAATTACGACGAGTCGGAAAGCGAGCCCGCGGTGCTGCCCGCGCGCATTCCAAACCTATTGATCAATGGATCGTCGGGAATTGCCGTCGGCATGGCGACCAATATCCCGCCGCACAATCTCACTGAAATCATCACGGCCTGCATCGCGCTCATCGAGAATCCCGAGATCACTCTCGGGCAGCTGATGCAAATCGTTCCGGGTCCTGATTTTCCGACGGCGGGATTCATCAACGGCGCCGCGGAAATCGTCTCGGCCTACAAGACCGGTCGCGGCCGTCTGCACCTGCGCGCCCGCACCCATTTCGAAGATGTCGGCAAGGGGGAGCGCCAGGCAATCATCATCACCGAGCTGCCCTATCAGGTGAACAAGGCCCGGTTGATCGAACGCATTGCCGATCTGGTACGCGACAAGCTCATCGAGGGCATTGCCTCCGATGGGCTACGGGACGAGTCCGACAAAGACGGCATGCGCGTCGTGATCGAGATGAAACGCGGCGAAGTACCCGAGATTTTGCTGAACAACCTGTATTCGCAAACGCCGATGGAGCAGGTGTTCGGCATCAACATGGTGGCCTTGGTGGACGGCCAGCCGCGCCTGTTGAGTCTGAAGGAAATGCTCGATGCGTTTTTGCGTCACCGGCGCGAAGTCGTCACGCGCCGCACCGTGTATGAACTTCGCAAGGCGCGCGAGCGTGGCCACATATTGGAAGGCCTCGCGATTGCGCTCGCCAATATCGACGAGATCATTGCGGCCATCAAGGCGTCACCCTCGCCCGCCGAGGCAAAGACAGCGTTGATGTCGCGGGCGTGGACCTCCGGCGCCGTGCCGGAGATGCTGGCGCGTGCCGGTGCCATCGGCACCCGGCCCGACGGCGAGATCGCGGCTCTCGGCATCGTCGAGGGCGGCTACCGATTGACCGAGACACAGGCGCAGGCAATCCTCGAGATGCGCCTGAATCGCCTGACGGGACTGGAGCAGGACAAGATCATTGCCGAGTTTCAGGAATTGCTGGAACGAATTCGGGATTTGTCCGACATTCTGGCCCGCCCCGAGCGTTTGCTGGAAGTCATTCGCAATGAACTCGAATATATCCGCGATACTTTCGGCGACAAACGGCGCACGGAAATTCTCGTCAATCACGAAGACCTGACGACGGAGGATTTGATTTCACCGCAGGACGTGGTGGTCACCCTGTCGCATGGCGGTTACGCCAAAGCGCAACCGGTGTCCGACTACCAGGCGCAACGGCGCGGCGGCCGCGGCAAGGCCGCCACGAGCGTGAAGGATGAGGACTTCGTCGACAAATTGTTCGTCGCCAACACGCACGACACTCTGCTGTGTTTTTCCGATCGCGGTAAATTGTACTGGCTGAAGGTATATCAATTGCCGCAGGCCAGCCGCGGATCGCGGGGCAAGCCCATCGTGAATCTCTTGCCGCTGCAGGACGGCGAGCGCATCAGCGCCATGTTGTCGATCAAGGACTTCGAGGAAGGCAAGTTCGTCTTTATGGCGACCGCCCTCGGAACCGTCAAGAAAACCTCGCTTGCTTTGTTTTCGCGCCCCCGCGCCAGCGGCATCATCGCCGTCGCGCTCGATGAAGGCGATAAATTGGTGGGGGTGGCGATCACCGACGGCACCAAGGACATATTGCTGTTCACCACCGCGGGGAAGGCGATTCGCTTCTTGGAGCAAGAGGTTCGCGCCATGGGCCGCGAGGCGGCCGGCGTTCGCGGCATACGCTTGTCGGATGATCAGCGGGTCAACGCGCTGATCGTGGCGGATCAGGGATTCATTCTCACGGCATCGCAAAACGGATTTGGAAAACTCACGCCTCTGGATGATTTCCCGACGCACGGGCGCGGGGGTCAGGGCGTGATCGCCTTGCAAATCACCGACCGCAACGGACACATGGTCGGCGCGCTGCAAGTCAGCTTGGACGATGAGATCATGCTAATGAGTCAAACCGGCGTCTTGGTACGCACGCCGGTCAAGGACATTTCCGTCGTGGGGCGAAATACCCAAGGAGTCCGCTTGATCCGATTGGAAGAGGCCGATCAGTTGTCCGGACTCGAGCGCATTGACGGCCTGACGGGCGACGGCGACGCTGCGGCAGAGGACGCCGATCCGCAGGAGGGGGAAGGCTCGCAGGAAGGCGCAGGTCAGTCCTCGGATGATCCTGTCGCCGGCGATGCTTAAAGAAGCCGTCGATGCGCGCCTTTAATTTCTCTCCCGGTCCCGCGGTGATACCGCTCGAGGTCTTGGAGGAGGCGCGCGCCGAATTGCTCGATTGGCACGGGACCTGCGCTTCGGTGATGGAAATCAGCCACCGCGGTGACGCATTTATGCAAATGGCCGCGCAAGCTGAGCGAGATTTGCGCGACCTGATGGCGATCCCGCGCAATTACCAAGTGCTGTTCATGCAAGGCGGCGCGTCGGCCCACTTTTCGTTGCTTCCCATGAACTTGGCGAGCCGCCAATCCACCGTGGACTATGTGAATACCGGGCATTGGTCGCACAAGGCGATCGAAGAGGCGGGCCGTTATTGTCGCGTGCATGTGGCCGGTGATGCCGGCGGGACGTATTCGCGAGTGCCGCCGCAAAGCGAGCTGCGATTCAGCGCCGATGCCGCGTATGCGCACTACACACCGAATGAGACCATCGGCGGCGTGGAGTTTGGCTACGTTCCCGCGACGGGAAGCGTGCCTCTCGTGGCGGATATGTCCTCCAGCATTTTGTCGCGGCCCATCGACGTCAGTCGGTTCGGGTTGATTTATGCCGGTGCGCAGAAGAACATCGGCCCGTCGGGCTTGACGGTGGTGATCGTACGCGAGGATCTCATCGGCGGTGCCCGGCCCGAAACGCCGCATGTGTTCGATTACAAAGCCGTTGCGGCCAGCCAATCCATGTTGAATACGCCGCCTACGTTCGCCTGGTACATGGCCGGCTTGGTGTTCAAGTGGCTGAAGAAAGCCGGCGGTCTGACTCTGATGGGCGAGCGCAACCGAATCAAGGCCCAGACCCTGTATGCGGCAATCGACGGCTCGAAATCATACGCGAACCAGGTCGAAAAAGACTCGCGCTCTTGGATGAACGTGACGTTCAGTTTGCTCAAGCCGGAATTATCTGCCGTGTTCCTGGCCGAGGCCGCTGAGCGGGGTCTGGTGGGACTTAAGGGACATCGAGCGGTGGGGGGTATGCGCGCGAGCATTTACAACGCCATGCCTCTTGCCGGGGTAGAGGCGCTGATCGCCTTCATGCAAGATTTCGAACGGCGAAACGCCTGAGGCGAACATGGCAAATCGTAAAAAGAGTGTGATCAAAGGCCGGGCGAGCAAGGCGCGTGCGGCCGGGAAACCCGCAGGTCTTCCGGGCCTGACCCCTACGAGCGATGGCTTGGGCAATATCCGCGACAGCATCGATGCCATTGACGCCCGCATTCATGAGCTGCTCAACGAGCGCGCACGATGCGCGCAGCTGGTCGGTATATCAAAGTCATCGTCGGGCAAGGCGGTGGATTTTTATCGGCCCGAGCGCGAAGCGCAGGTGCTGCGAATGGCGTTGAAGCGCAATCAGGGTCCTTTGCGCAATGAAGAGATCGCGCGGCTGTTCCGCGAAATCATGTCCGCCTGTCTCGCGCAGCAGGAACCCTTGAAAGTCGCATTTTTGGGTCCGGAGGGCACCTTTACCCAGGCTGCGGTGCTCAAGCACTTCGGCTCCTCGGTGCGTGCGCTGCCGCTGCCCGCAATCGACGAAGTCTTTCACGAGGTAGAAGGCGGCATCGCCGACTTCGGTGTGGTGCCGATCGAGAATTCGAGCGAGGGTACGGTCAATCACACGCTCGATATGTTCCTGTCCTCGTCGCTGAAGATTTGCGGCGAAGTGGAGTTGCGCATCCATCACCATTTGATGGGCCGGATGAGCTCTATCGCGGACATCAAACGCGTATGCGCGCACGCGCAGGCTCTTGCGCAATGCCGCGGCTGGCTGGATGAGCAGCTACCGGACTTGGAACGAGTGGCGGTGTCCAGCAACGCTGAGGGCGCGCGGCGCGCGCGCGATGAGCGCGGCACGGCGGCCATCGCGAGCAGCACGGCGGCGGAAATCTATGGCCTGACCTTGCTAGCCAATGACATCGAGGATCGTACGGACAACACCACGCGTTTTCTAGTGGTGGGCCGGAAACTCTTCAGCTCCAGCGGCGCAGACCGGACCACGCTGTTGGTGTCTGCGGAAAACACCGATGATGCGGGAGCGCTGTTCCGACTGCTCGAACCGCTATCGGAACACCGGGTGAACATGACGCGCATCGAATCGCGCCCCTCGCGCAAGAAAAAATGGGATTACGTGTTTTTCATCGACATCGAGGGTCATGTCAGTGATGCGCCCGTGGCGCAGGCGCTCGCCGCACTCGAGGAGCGCGCATCCCTGTTCAAGGTTCTGGGTTCGTATCCGAGGGCCGTGCTCTGAAATACGAGGCACTGCCGGCGCGCGGCGTGTCCGGTGCAATTGCGGTTCCGGGCGATAAGTCGATTTCGCACCGATCGCTGATGCTGTCCGGCATTGCAGACGGGCGCAGCGAAGTGAACGGCTTCCTCGCGAGCGAAGACTGCTTGGCCAGTCTCGCCGCAATGCGCGCCTTGGGCGTGCGTATCGAGCAGCCGGCTGGGACTCGAGTCGTGATTCACGGTGTCGGTCTGCGCGGGCTCAGCGGCGCGCGGCACGCCTTGGACATGGGGAATGCCGGAACCGCAATGCGCTTGTTTACCGGCCTGTTGTCGGCCCAAGCCTTCGACTCGCAACTCATCGGCGATTCATCGCTGATGAAGCGGCCGATGGAAAGGGTCGCGAAGCCGCTGCGCGAGATGGGCGCCGACGTGCGGACTCGCGAAGGCACGCCGCCGGTGGATATCGGTGGGGGACGCAGCTTGCGCGGAATCGAATATCGCATGCCGGTGGCGAGCGCACAGGTGAAGTCGGCTATTCTGTTGGCGGCGCTGTATGCCGACGCTGCGACGACGGTAATCTCCCCTGCGATCAATCGTGATCACAGCGAGCGCATGCTGCAAAGTTGCGGAGTGCATCTGCACACCGACGGCCTGCGCACCACATTGCATCCGCCCGCGCGGTTGGCAAATCAGCAGCTGAACGTCCCCGGCGATTTCTCATCGGCCGCTTTTTTCATCGTGGCGGGCCTGTTGGGAGCGACGGCGCAGGGCCTGCTGATTCAGAACGTGGGGTTGAATCCGACGCGCACCGGTCTGTTGGATATTTTGCGCAGCATGGGCGCACAAATAGACATCTGCAACCTACGCGAAAGCGGCAGCGAACCGCTCGCGGACCTACTGGTGCGCGCTTCCGTCTTGCGGGGAATCGAAGTCCCGCCGGGGCTGGTGCCGCTGTCCATCGATGAGATTCCCGTGCTGTTCATCGCTGCCGCGTGTGCTTCGGGTGAGACGGTGGTGACCGGCGCAGAGGAGCTGCGCGTCAAAGAGAGTGATCGGATCGCGGCCATGAGTGCAGGATTGCGTGCGCTTGGAGTACGGCACGAGGTGCTGCCCGACGGCATGCGCATCGAAGGTCGAGACGAGGGACCTGCCTTCCAGGGCGGTTGCATCGACAGCTTCGGCGACCACCGGATCGCCATGTCCTTCAGCATCGCGAGCCTACGGGCCGCCCGACCCATTACCATTCTCGATGTCGCGAACGTGGCGACCTCGTTTCCCGGTTTCATCGAAGTCGCGAGGTCGGTGGGTCTGGGTGTGCATGAACTGGGCGATTAAGGTGGTGGCGTGAACACCGTGACCACCGTGACCACCGTGACCATCATGACCATCGATGGCCCGTCGGGGTCCGGCAAGGGCACGGTTAGCCGCGCCGCAGCAAAAGCACTGGGCTGGACCTTGCTCGATAGCGGGGCGCTCTACCGATTGGTGGCCTTGGCGGGCCGTCGCGCCGGCGTTCGTTTGGACGATGGGCCGGCTTTGGCGCGCTTGGCGCGGGATTTTGCCATACGTTTCGGGTCCAGCGATTCGGGCGCGGAGATCGTCTGGTTGAACGCGGAGGAGGTAACCAGCGCGATTCGCACTGAGGCGGCGGGCAATGACGCCTCCAAGGTCGCGGCGCTGCCCGAGGTGCGTGCGGCGCTGCTGGAGCGCCAGCATCGGTTTGCCATCCCTCCGGGCCTGGTGGCGGACGGCAGGGATATGGGAACGGTGGTATTCCCCCATGCCAAGGTCAAGATTTTTCTTACCGCAAGCGCCATGGAACGGGCCGCGAGGCGCCATAAGCAGTTGAAAGAAAAGGGGGTTGCTGCTACCCTTGCCGGCCTTTCGCTGGAGATAGCAGAGCGAGATCGGCGCGATGTGAATCGCGCGATTGCGCCGCTAGTCCCAAGCGCAGACGCCATCTTGCTGGATACGACGGGCATGCCCGTGGACACAGTGGTGGAACGGGTCTTGAGCATAGCCCGCGAGCGCCTGTCGCGCGGGGCCTGAAGTAGGAATTGGTGGCGGCTTTCATGGATTGATCGCCGTATTTTTATGGTAACCCCTCGGGCACACAGAATCAGTGCTAGGGAATAGTTAAGAGAACACATGACAGAAAGTTTTGCGGAACTGTTCGAACAGAGCATCGCGAGCCAGCGCATTCGTCCTGGCACCATCCTCAACGGATTGATCGTCGAAGTAGGCCAGGATTACGTCATCGTCAACGTCGGACTGAAGTCCGAAGCGGTGATTCCGTCCGATCAGTTCAAAAACGAAAAAGGTGAAATTGAGGTCGTCGTCGGCGAGACCGTCGAGGTGGCCTTGGACAGCGTGGAGGATGGGTCGGGTGAGACGCGCCTGTCCCGCGAGAAAGCCAAGCGCGCCAGAACGTGGACGCGCCTCGAAACCGCATTCGAGAAGCAAGAGGTGGTCATCGGCATCATCACGGGTCGTGTCAAAGGCGGCTTCACCGTCGAGATCGACAACGTACGCGCATTTTTGCCCGGCTCCTTGGTCGACGTTCGTCCGGTGCGCGATCCGTCGTACCTTGAAAACAAGCCGCTGGAATTCAAGGTCATCAAGCTCGCTCAGAAACGCAATAACGTCGTCGTTTCGCGCCGAGCCGTCGTCGAGCAGGAATACAGCGCCGAGCGATCCGCGCTCTTGGACAATTTGCAGGAGGGCGCCGCGGTCAAGGGCGTGGTCAAGAACCTCACCGATTACGGGGCATTCGTAGATCTGGGCGGCATCGATGGATTGCTGCATATCACCGACATGGCCTGGAAGCGCGTCAAGCATCCTTCGGAAGTCGTCAAGGTCGGCGAAGAGATCGACGTTCGCATTTTAAAGTTCGATCGCGAACGCCAGCGCGTATCGTTGGGGCTGAAGCAATTGGGCGCGGATCCTTGGCAGAACATTGCGCGGCGCTATCCGGCCAACACCCGTCTGTTCGGCAAGGTCACGAACATCGCCGACTATGGCTGCTTCGTCGAAATCGAAGAGGGTGTCGAGGGCCTGGTGCACGTGTCTGAGATGGATTGGACCAACAAGAATGTCAATCCGGCCAAAGTCGTGCATGTCGGTCAAGAGGTCGAGGTGATGGTGCTGGACATCGACGAAGAGCGGCGCCGCATCAGCCTCGGAGTGAAACAGTGCAAGGCGAATCCCTGGAAGGAATTCGCCGACAACTACAATCGCGGCGACAAGGTCAGCGGCCAGATCAAATCGATCACGGATTTCGGCATTTTCATCGGACTGGCGGGCGGTATCGACGGCCTGGTGCATCTGTCGGATATTTCCTGGGACATGCCGGGCGAGGAAGCCGTGCGCAGCTACCAGAAGGCTCAACAGGTCGACGCCATGGTATTGTCGATCGATCCGGAGCGTGAACGCATCAGCCTTGGCGTCAAGCAATTGGCGAAGGATCCGTTCTCCGCCTACATCGCCGAGCATCCGAAGGGCAGCATCGTCACCGGTGTGGTCCGCGAAGTGGACGCCAAGGGCGCCATCATCGATCTGGGCAATGGAGTCGACGGCCAGTTGCGAGCCTCTGAGTTGTCACGTGACCGGGTCGAGGACGCTCGCTTGCTGCTCAAGGTCGGCGAGGAAATCGAAGCCAAGTTTACCGGCGTGGACCGTAAGGGTCGAAGCATCTCGCTGTCGATCAAGGCGAAGGACATTCACGAGGAACAAGAGGCGATGCAGAATTATCGCACCGATTCACCGACTGGAACCAGCTTGGGAGATCTGCTCAAAGAGCAAATCTCCGGCCAGGACTGAGAGGAGTAAGGGCTTTGGCGCAGCGGTGCCGCCGCTGCGCCGGCCTCCTTAAGCATGTCTAGCGATGCGCACGGGTCGATCATGACGAAATCTGAACTCATCGAGATCATTTCGGCTAAACAGAAGCATTTGCCGGCGAAGGACGTCGAACTCGCCGTCAAGCAGCTGCTGGAGATCATGAG
Organism: Pseudomonadota bacterium; assembly: GCA_030775625.1. Classification (GTDB taxonomy): domain Bacteria; phylum Pseudomonadota; class Gammaproteobacteria; order Steroidobacterales; family Steroidobacteraceae; genus Bog-1198. Next base: position 24,012 of record JALYIW010000258.1, read on the forward strand.
TGATGCGCTCGCCACGGGCGAGCGCATCGAGATTCGCGGCTTCGGAAGTTTTTCGTTGCATTTTCGCCCGCCGCGCCAAGGGCGCAATCCGAAGACCGGTGAAGCGGTCGCGCTTGCCGGCAAATATGTGCCGCATTTCAAACCTGGCAAAGATCTCCGCGAGCGTGTCAACGACGGGGCGGATCAGCCGATCCGAGATTAAAGGAGCGGCCGGCAAGGCGGCCGCGGGTTAAGTTGTCCGACCTTCCGCTGTTGGCTTGGGTCTTGGCGGTTGCGGCGCTGATCCTCGGGATACTCGCCGGACATTTCGGCTGGGGCAAACGCTGGCCGGCCTCTCTTGGCAAACTACACCCCGACTATCTGACCGGTCTCGACTATCTCGTGACCGAACAGACTGATCGGGCGCTCGACATGTTCCTCAAACTGATGGACGCGAACGCGGACACCATCGAAACGCATTTCGCCTTGGGTTCGCTATACCGGCGCCGGGGAGAAGTGGAACGCGCCATTCGAATCCACCAGAATTTATTGGCGCGCGACGCCTTGGCTCAGGAGCATCGCGAGCAAGCATTGCTGGCGCTGGCGCAGGACTACCTGCGGGCGGGCCTGCTGGATCGCGCGGAGGGATTGTTTCAACAGGTCAGCGAGGTGCCGCGTCTGCGCGTCAGCGCGCTCGATGCACTGCGCGGAGTTTACGAACGGCAACACGATTGGCAGCAGGCACTCGATACTTATCGGCAACTGGCACGCAGTAAATCCGCACCGCCGCGATCGGTCGCGGCCCACTATTTGTGCGAGCTTGCATTGCTGGCGGTGGAGCGGGGCGATTCGAGCAGCGCACGACAGCTGCTGCGCGAGGCGCGGGCGGAGACGGCGCCGTTCGCGCGGGCCGCGCTGCTTCGCGCACATATTGCGGAACACGAAGGTGATCGTGGTTTGGCGGTTCGACTATTGCGCCAGGCGCTCACCGAGTCACCCCAGTTGATGCAAGAGGAATTGCCGCACTTGCTTCGATTGGTGGGGCCGGACAGCCGCGATGCGGTGTTGACCGAACTCCTGTCGCAGGCTGAGGTGCAGGGTTTCGACGAAATGAAACGTGTGGTATTCGCCGCAATCGCGGCCGATCTCGTCGATGCCGAACCGCTTCGCGCCTCGATCGACAAGGTGTTTTCACAGGACTCCACCTTAAAGTTCCTATGGCGGACCGGTCCGTCTCAATACCAGCGTGTGGCGCACGAACTCGGGGCATTGTTGACGCAGGCGGAGAAATATCGCTGCAATGAGTGCGGTTTTTCCGGCCGGAACTTCTATTGGAACTGTCCCGCTTGTCACGCATGGGACAGTTTTGAGACCTACGCCATCGTGAAGCTTGGCTGAAGTGTGAGATTTGTCCGACGGCGCGCGGCCATGAAATCCGCTATGCTTTCCGGATGTCACAAAAACTCGTAAAAACAGTCGTATTTCCCGTTGCCGGACGCGGCACCCGCTTCCTACCTGTCACCAAGGCGAGCCCGAAGGAGATGTTGCCGATCGTCGACAAACCGCTGATTCAGTACGCGGTCGAGGAGGCGTTATCCGCCGGCGCCGATACCCTGGTATTCATCACGGGGAGTTCGAAACGGGCGATCGAGGATCACTTCGACACGAATACCGAGCTCGAAGCCGTGCTGCAAGCACAGGGCAAGCAGGAGTTGTTGGATACTCTGCGCGGCATTCTGCCGAGTTGGGCGGCGTGCGTGTACATTCGTCAGCCCGCGCCGCTGGGTCTTGGCCACGCTGTCTTATGCGCGCGCCCCGTCGTCGGGGATGCGCCTTTCCTGATTCATCTCGCGGATGATCTCATCGATGCGCCGGTGCCCTGCCTCAAGCAAATGGTCGAAGTGTTTGCGAAGCATGGGGGCAGTGTGCTCGGCGTACAAAATGTGCCCAAGCTGGACACCGACAAATACGGCATCGTGACCTTGGAGAGTAAGGTCGCGCCCCGAGTCGGCAAGATGTCGCACATCGTCGAGAAACCCAAACCGGAAAAAGCGGCCTCGACCCTGGCGGTCGTCGGCAGGTACTTGCTGAGTGCGGCGGTATTCGACGATCTGGCGAAAATCGGCAAGGGAGCGGGCGGCGAAATTCAACTCACCGACGGCATCGCGCGTCTGATGCAGCGGGAACCGGTCTATGCCTTTGAGTTCGAGGGCAAGCGCTACGACTGCGGCAGCAAGCTCGGATACCTACAGGCCACTGTCGAGTATGGTCTGAAGCATCCGAGCCTGGGGGCGGACTTCGCGGCCTACCTGAGAGAGTTGGGTCCGCAACTTACCTAGCCGCCTAGCTCAACGGAAACGACCGCGCTGCTGTTGGCCAAAGCTCCGGGTTCCTGAGCTGCCGCCCGTTGCAGGCGCGCGTCGCGAGTCGCGACCGCCGCCATGATGGGCCTGACGACCCTGTCCCTGACCCGAACGATTGCCCGCGGCACGGTCGCCCGAACCACGGTTCACTTGAGAGCCCGCTGGCGGCGCGGACTCGACGATCTTGAAAACCGGCGTCGGAACCGTCGGGATGCTGCGGCGTAACACCCGCTCGATGTCCCGCAATAATCCAGATTCATCGCTCGACACCAAAGAAACGGCTTCACCGGCCGCTCCGGCGCGGCCTGTGCGGCCGATGCGATGCACGTAGTCCTCAGGCACATTGGGCAACTCATAGTTGACCACCTGGGGAAGTTCTTTGATATCGAGGCCGCGCGCCGCGACTTCGGTGGCCACCAGGGCGGTGACCTCGCCACGCTTGAACATGTCGAGGGCTTTGACTCTCGCGGCCTGGCTTTTGTTGCCATGAATGGCGGCGGCTTGAATACCGGCGCCTTCGAGCTGCTGGGTGAGGCGATTCGCGCCATGCTTGGTACGAGTAAAAATCAACACTTGACGCCATTGACCTTCTTGGATCAGGTGTACCAGCAAGTGGCGCTTCTGTTCCTTTTGCACGCGGTAGGCGCGCTGCTCCACCAGCTCGATGGGCGCATTGCGCGGCGCGACTTGAATCGAAATGGGGTTATGCAGCAGCCGTTCGGCAAGTCCACGGATATCGTCGGAGTAGGTCGCAGAAAACAGCAGGTTCTGACGCTTTTGCGGCAGTAGTTTGATGATCTTGCGAATATCGTTGATGAAGCCCATGTCGAGCATACGGTCCGCTTCATCGAGAATCAGCACCTGGACTTTCGATAGGTCCGCGCAGCGTTGCTGTGCAAGATCCAGCAGCCGGCCGGGAGTGGCCACCAGGATGTCACAGCCGCTGCGCAGCGCGCTGATCTGCGGATTGATGCTTACGCCGCCGAACACTTGATAGGTGCGCAGCTGCATGTACTTGCCGTAATCGCGGGCGCTCTGCGCAACCTGGGCAGCGAGTTCGCGGGTGGGCGTCAGCACCAGCGCGCGTGGCGCTCTGCTGGTGCCGTTGGCCTGATCGGCCGCAAGCTTCTGCAGAATCGGCAGTACGAAACCCGCGGTTTTGCCCGTGCCTGTTTGGGCGCCGGCGAGCACGTCGCGTCCGGAGAGGACGGCCGGGATGGCTTGAATCTGAATGGGAGAAGGCGCGTCGTAGCCTTTATCGGCGACAGCACGCAGCAATTCGGGCAACAGCCCGAGATCGGAAAATGACATTAAAAATCCTTAAGATTTGGACTCGCACGACGGAGGCTCAAGCTTCCGCAGCGGTCAGCAGCGAGGGAGGTAAAAAAACGAAGTGCGTCGAGGACGGACCGCGAGCTTAGGGTGGCACTGACCGAGTACCGACCCGACTTAAGCTGCGGGCACTGTACAGGATCGAGTTCCCTGCGTCCAGGCAGGCGGCGGACCCTAGCGCAGTGGTTGGCGGTCGATATAGCCGCGCCAGCCGCCGTAGGCGGTGATATCGAGCGCGTTTTCGGCCGCGTATGCCTCGCAGGTGAATCCCGGCACCCAGGCGCCGTTTTGCAGTTCGATCTTGCCTATGCCCAGAGGGGCGGGGATGGCGGCGATGAAACCTCCCACGCATTCCGTGGGCATTGCCCAGACCTCCAGGGCAATGGCATCCCCGTCGTTCGCGACGCGCACCAGGCCGGGGCGATAGGGGGGTCCGCCGGGCAATGCATACAGCCGGTAGCGCGACGCGGTGCTTGAAGTCTGCAATAAATGGCAGCCGCGATCGCGCAATTGGTGATTGAGCGGCAAGCCGCGCATGTGTGCGCCGCACACCGCCATGGCCACAAATCCCGGCGGAGGAGATAAGGGTGTTGCGGCTAACGGAGGCGGCGCGGCAGACGGCGGGAACGCTAAGTTCGATGCTCCCAGAGTGAGCGCGGCGTTGCGGTGCAGCCGATCCGCGATGCGCAGCAGACTGCGATCGCTCGAACTGGGTCCGACCAAGGTCACGCCGAACGGCAGGCCGTCGTTGCGAAAGCCTGCAGGCACCGCGACTCCCGCGAGATCGAACAGGTTCATGAAATTCGTGTAGTAACCCAGCGTCGAGTTGAGTCGAATCGGGTCGGCCTCGATTGCGGCGATGGAGTAAATCGTTCCCGCGGTGGGGGTGAGGATCAAATCGACCTCAGCCCACGCGGCTTCGCTGTCGCGTTTGAGCGCCATCAATCGATGTTGGCCGGCGAAAACAGCCGCCGCGGAGGGGCGCTTGCCGCCTTCGATGAGCTGGTGCGTGACGGGCAACAGCGCGTCGGGATGCGCTTGCATGAATTCGCCGATCGCCGCATAACGCTCCGCAATCCATGGGCCGTCGTAGAGCAGGCGCGCTGCCTCTAGAAATGGCGCGAAGTCGATCTCGACTCGCAAGCCGCCCAAACTTTCGAGACGCTCCACCGCCTCGGCGAACAGTCGCGAGTATTCGGCGTCGCCGAAAAAATTCAGTTGCTCGCGGCGCGGCACACCGAAGCGCATGCCGGTGATGGCTCGGTCGAGGATTGCGCGAGAATAGGCGTCTGCCGCGTCAAATCCTTCGGCGGCCTGCAGTACGGCGCCCGCGTCACCGGCCGTCAATGCAAAAATCGAGACGCAGTCGATCGAACGACATGCCGGTACCACGCCTGCGGTGCTGAGTCGTCCGAGAGTGGGTTTCAGTCCCACGACATTGTTGAATGCCGCGGGTACTCGGCCTGACCCCGCCGTGTCCGTTCCCAAAGAGAAGCTCGCGAGACCCGTCGCGACGGCGACCGCTGAACCGGCGCTCGAACCGCCGGACACGAATGCCGGATTGAAACTGTTGCGGCACGCTCCATAGGGTGAGCGAACGCCCGCCAGACCGGTGGCGAACTGATCCAGATTGGTCTTGCCCAGGGGAATGGCGCCTGCATCGAGCAACCTCTGTACAACGCCGGCGGAGCGCGGCGGCGTGTATGCGAATGCGGGGCATGCGGCCGTGGTCGGCACCCCCGCAAGATCGATATTGTCCTTGATGACGAAGGGGATGCCATACAGCGGCAGGTCCTCTCGAGATCGGCCCGCCAGGGCATCGACGTAGCGCATGACTTGTTCGAGCGAGAAACGCGTGATCCAAATGTTGCGTGGCTGCGCACGATCGGCAATCGCGAGCAGGCGTTCGACCACGAGCGCAGGTGTGAGGCTGCCGTCGTCATAGCCGCGATGCAGATCAGATATCAACAGGCTGTTTAAATTCGGCACGTGTCGAGAATACCGTCTGCGCTGCGTTTATGCATCGTCAGTGCAGCTGGATGCTCGCCATGCTTTGGGGCGCGCTGATCAAACCCCGCGCTTTGATGGTGCGGGCTGCGCATCGTCGACTGTGCGTAACCCGGCGCCAGCAGCGAAACACCCGCGCAAGAACTGATTTTTCCCCGAGAAAACCGCGCGCCCCCACTTCGCGCTTGCCAGGGCATGAGAATTGCACTACGTTTCGAATTAAATGTGCGTCTAGGGTTCCGGCCTGTGTCACAGGCGGCTGGTCCGAGAGAGGCAGTCCTTTCACGAAAGGATACACGGCGGGATAAAAGCCCGGGAGATCAATCGAGGAAGCCATTGCGTCCTCGGGATGGTCTCCCCGCGTGGGAACTCCCGAAATCAACGAAGCTTCCTCTTAGCGTCGCCGGCGTTCAGGTGCTTAAGGTGCGTTCATGAAGTCCATCAGCGGCGGTCATTACGAAACCCTCATCGAGGGCGGCAAGCACTGGTCCTTTACCGTGCGCGCGGGGATGCAATTGCGTCTCACCGACGTCAAGGGCGGCGCCAACGTGGGCATGCTGTTCTACAACCCGCAGAACCCGCTCGAACGCTACAACGCACCCGATACCTTGAAATGCCAGCACACCTTCAAGTTGACCAAGGGGCATTGTCTGTATTCTGATATGGGGCGAATTTTCTGTTCGATCGTGGAAGACAGCGTCGGCTGGCACGACACGGTGTGTGGGACTACCAACCGGCGGCTGGTAGCCGAACGTTGGGGCGAGCGTACCTACCAGGAATTTCGCAATGAGTGGACGCAAAACGGCCATGACGCCTTTTTGGTCGAGGGCGGAAAATATGGGTTGGGCCGTCGCGACCTCATCGCCAATGTCAATTGGTTCAGTAAGGTCTCCGCCGCCGATGACGGCACATTGGTCTTTGACGCCGGCAATTCACGCGGCGGCGGATATGTCGATCTGCGCTTTGAAATGGATTCGCTGGTGCTGTTGCACACCTGTCCGCATCCGCTCAATCCGGCGCTTCACTATCCGCGCAGTCCGGTGCTACTGCGGTTCAGCCAGGCGCCGCCGCGGGCAACCGACGATTACTGCCTGAACTCGCGAGCAGAAAACAGCCGCGGCTTCGCCAACACCGATCTGTACAGGACGGGAAGCTGCGGCGGTGAGAGATGAGCGGCGCGCGTCAGCTCAGCTCTCTGGCGGCCGGCGAGGCGGCGATAAGACAAGTGGTGCCAGCCGGGGACTATTGGCTCAGCACAGTCAAAAAGACTCAGGTGTTGCGCATCGTCGATATCGAAGGCAATCAGGCGGCGGATACCCTGTTGTTCAATGCGGCGGATATTTCTGAACGCTACAGCGCCGTCGATACCATCCGTGAGCAGGGAAATGTTTACTTGAGTCATGGCAGTCGGCTGCTGTCGACCGCGGGGAATGTCCTTGCGCAAATCGTCGCCGATACCGTGGGCCGCCATGACACGCTGGGAGGCGCGTGCGCGGCGGAATCGAACACGGTCCGCTATGCACTCGAGAAGCGCACCATGCATTCGTGCCGCGATAGTTGGCTGCTGGCCGTGGCGCAACACGACCACCTGGGTTTGAGCAAGCGGGACTTGAGCCACAATATCAATTTCTTCATGAACGTGCCGGTCACTCCGCAGGGCGGCTTGACTTTCGCCGACGGCTTGAGCGGGCCCGGCCACTACGTGGAGATGCGGGCTGCGATGGACATCATCGTGCTCATATCGAATTGTCCCCAGCTCAACAATCCCTGCAATGCCTACAATCCGACACCGCTCGAGGTTCTGATCTGGGACACGGATGTTCGCTAAGGTTCTAGTCGCGAATCGCGGCGCGATCGCCTGCCGGATCATTCGCACCCTGAAGCGGCTGGGGGTGGCTGCCGTCGCGGTCTACTCGGAAGCGGACCGCCACTCTTTGCATGTAATGCAGGCGGATGAGGCGGTGGCCCTCGGTGCGGGACCGGCGACCGAGACTTACCTGAGGCAAGACAAATTGCTCGCCGCCGCACGCGCGGCCGGCGCCCAGGCGATTCATCCGGGCTACGGGTTTCTCAGCGAGAACGCGGCATTCGCGCAAGCCTGTGCGGCCAGTGGCCTGGTATTCATCGGACCTACCCCGCAGCAGATGCGCGACTTCGGTCTGAAACATTTGGCCCGCGAGCTGGCGGCGCGCAACGGCCTGGCGCTGCTGCCCGGCAGCGGAATTCTGGCGAGTGCCGAGGATGCGCGCGCCGCGGCCGCTCGCATCGGCTATTCCGTCATGCTCAAGAGCACCGCCGGCGGCGGCGGCATCGGCATGCATCTGGTTCGGCAAGAATCGGACCTCGGTCCTGCGCTGCGCGCGGTGGAACGG
>JALYIW010000259.1 GCA_030775625.1 Pseudomonadota bacterium
GGCTTCGACTTCGTAGTTCTCGGCGCGTAGCCGGATGGTCAAGAGCCGCAATAAGCCCGGATCATCGTCAACCACCAAAATGCGCGCTTTGCGCTTTTGTGGAGTGTGAGATTCCCGCCCGGCGGGATGCAGGCCAAAAGAAAGGGGCGTCATTGCGGCAATCGAGTAGGCGTTCAATGCGGTCTCTCCGATGACTTTCACTTAGGGCGAGTGCGATCCGCCGGCTCCGCGATCGTTAATCGATCGCTCGATATGCGTGACCGCCTCGAGCTTCGCTCGAGCCTCGTCCAATGCCTTGCGCAGCCTCGCGTTCTCGTCCGACTCCGCAGCCAACCGGCGGTTGACGGCCTGCAGCTTGTCATGCGAGTCACGCGGCACATCGTCGCGCAGGCGCTTGTTTTCAGTCTGCAGTATCAGCCGCTGTTCGACCTCTTTGAGCTCGACCAGCGCCAATAAACGCTCTATCGGCAATAGAGTTTCAGGCCTGGCCAGCAATTCAGACAACTGTCGCTGCGCGCCGACGGGGTCTGAGCCGCTAAACCCAGGCGTCGCCAGGGCCAGAGCATATTTGAGCCGATTGCTCGTGGTTGGGCTCAAATCGGCCGCGTCTTTGGCCGATTGGAACATTTCCGCTTGGCGCGCCGGGTCTCCCTGCGGCAAACTACTCATCATTTCCAATAGCGGCGTGACGGCGCCGAGATCCGGTTGCGGTCGATCTGGGGCTACCGGCGCCGCTGCCTTTGTTCCGGCGAGACCGCCCGACAGGCTGCAAGCGCCCGCCAAGCCCAAAGCCAACAGCCACGCCAAGACACAAAAAAACCTATGCCGCATGGGCTTTTTCGCGCGACGGGACCACGCCTGCGGCCTGCCGCAGAGGCAAGCGGATGCGAAAGTGAGCCCCTCCGGCCTTGGCTTCGAGGATTTGTATGCTGCCGCCGTGTGCGCTGACGAATTCCGTTACCACCGACAGTCCGATGCCAGTCCCTTTGACATGCCCGCCGTGCGGGGTTTTGCCCTGATAAAAGGCCTCGAATATGCGGTTGCGTTCCTCGAGCGGGATGCCGGGGCCGCTGTCCATGACCTCCAGCACCAATTGGTCGCGTTCGCCACGGGCGTGAATCGAAATGGCGCCGCCACGAGGGGTGAACTTAATAGCGTTCGACAACAGATTGTCCAAGATCAAGCGCACCTTGCCGCGGTCGGCCAGCGGCGTAAGGTCTTCCACGTGCACGTCGAGCCGCACACGTTGCGCGACCAAGGTGAGCTGCTGATTTTCCAATACGCTTTTGACGAGGGGCCGCAGTTTAAACTCGGATATCTCCATTCCCACGCTTTTGGCCTGCCAGGCGCTGAATGACAAAAGGTTTTCAATCAGCCGCTGTAGCTTCATGCCGTTCTCGCGCAAAATCGCCGTAACTTCCCGCTGGCTGCTCTGCAGTTCACCGACAGCACCGTCCATCAGTAGTTCAGTTCCCTCGCGAATGTTTGCCAATGGCGTCTTTAATTCATGCGACATGTGTCGCAAAAATCGGTTCTTTTCCTGTGCCAGGTCCAATAACCGGCCCCGCAGCCATTCGAGTTGCGCGGCGAGGCGCTCCAGGTCGGCCGGTCCGCGTATTGATATGGGTCTAGAGAAGGTGCCTCTGCCCAGTTCGCTGATGGCGCGGTCGATCGCTCGTATCGGTCTGCCAAACAGGTAGGTAAACAAACCCACCACGGCTAGAGTCATGGGCACCAGCAGTAATGTCTGTAAAAAAAGCTTTTGCTGAGCCAGCTGCGCCGCAGCCTGCAGGCTGGTCAATTCTCGGTCGATTTGTGCGCTGACCTTACTGGAGACTTTCGATGCCAATTCCGCAAGCTGAGGAAAGGCATTGATCAAATCCGCCATGTGCGCCGAATTCGGCGCGGCTTGTTTCAATCCGGAGTGCAAGCGCTCGGCTTGCGCCCGCAGTGCCTGCGCTTCGTTCTCGGACTCGGCGTCCAGCGGCAAGTTCAGCAGCTCATTGATGGTCCCGAGCAGTATTTGGTGGTTGCGCGCGTACACCTCGAGCAAATCGGTGTTGCCGATAATTTGGTACAGGCGTGCGGTCCGCTCCAAAGCACCAATCTCTTCAAAAAGACGCTGATTGTTGCGGGTACCCTGCATGCCGTGGACCACCAACGTTTCGCTGCGTGTCGAGAGACGATTCATCTGTACGGCAGCGTTGACGATCGCGAAAAGCAGCGGGGCAGCCACGATCGTAAAGCCGATCAGCATCAGGCCGCTCAGAGACTTAGGTTGGGGCAATCGCATGGCCGACATTCTAGCAGCGTGATTCGCCATTAAGGAGTGACGGGATCGTACCTGTAGACTTCAGCAAATGAACAGGGACACACCGTATTCCGCGCTCTCTCCCGAGACCGTATTGGACGCGATCGAAGCGGTGAGTTATCGCTGCGACGGACGAGTCTTGGCGCTCAACAGCTATGAAAATAGGGTTTATCAGATAGGGATTGAGGACGGGGAGCCGCTGGTCGCGAAGTTCTACAGGCCCGATCGATGGAGCGATGCCGCAATTCGCGAGGAGCACGCATTCGCTGCAGAACTGGCTGCCCAAGAGATTCCCGTGGTGGCGCCGCTGCTGCGGGATGGGGTTTCCCTGCACGTTCATCACGGGTTCCGTTATGCCGTTTTTCCGCGCCGCGGGGGCCGATGGCCGGAACTCGGATCGACGAACGATCGGGAATGGGTTGGCCGATTTCTCGGCCGCATCCACGCTGTGGGGCGGGCCGGGCGTTTCTACGAGCGGAACCGCTTGAATGTGGAGGTTTTGGGGCGAAATGCCCGCGATTTCGTGCTCGACGGCGATTGGATGCCTGGCTATCTGGCGGTCAAATACGCTGACGTGACCGATGAATTGCTGGACGAAGTTCAAATGCGCGCCGCCGACTGGGGTGGCGCGAGGCAGGGGCGAATTCTCGGCGATTGCCATCGCGGCAATATTTTATGGACCGATCTCGGGCCGCACTTCGTCGACCTCGACGATTGCCTGACGGGTCCGGCTATTCAAGATCTGTGGATGCTGCTGTCCGGCGGGCAACAGGAGATGCGCGGGGAGCTGACCGACCTGCTCAGGGGATACGAACAATTTCTGGCTTTCGACCGAGGCGAAATGGCCCTCATCGAGCCGCTCCGGGCCTTGCGCATGATTCACTACTCAGCCTGGTTGGCGCGCCGCTGGCACGACCCGGCGTTTCCCAAAGCATTTCCCTGGTTCGCCGAGCCGAAGTATTGGGAAGAACACCATCGGGCTCTGGAGGATCAGCTGGCGGCGGTCGTGGGTCCGCCGCTCGAGTTGTGATCGGCGGCATATTTGGGGATCATAGGGCGATGAAGCACGCGCGAGTTCTGCTGCTCTGTGCCGTGGCCGCGGTCAGCGCCTGCCACCGGGATGCAGGCACGCCTGCCGCCAGCGAGCCAGCGCCTCATATTGCTGTGCCCGTCCTCGCCAAAAAAGGCCCGAGCGTGGCTGAGCAGACCACGGGGATGGTGGAAGCGGCCACCCTGGGTAAATCGACTGTGCAGGTGGAAATGAAATTTGCCCTCGCGCACAAGCCGCAGATCGGCCAGCCGTTGGACCTCAGCATTGCGGTGCTGCCGCAAATCGCCGCGAGTCCCGCCACCATCCAGCTCGCCGGGGTCGATGGCTTGGAGCTGGCTTCGGGGGCCAGTCATATCGAGCTTCCCAGTGTGGAGCCCGGCGCCGTCTATCGGCAAACCGTCACGCTCACGCCGACTTCCGAGGGGGTGCTGTTGCTGGGAGTGACCGTATCGCTGAAACACGAAGAAATAACCGAGTCCAGGGTGTTTTCGGTGCCCCTCATCGTCGATCGCTGAAACCGCGGCGCTCGCCGCCCTTAGGCACTATAATGGTGAGTTTCGCCGGGGCCTCACTGTGACTCAGAAACTTCGCAACATCGCCATCATCGCGCACGTCGATCACGGCAAGACCACGCTGGTCGATCAACTCCTGCGCCAGTCAGGCACGCTCGACGCGCGCAAAGACCTGCAGGAGCGGGTCATGGATTCCAATGATTTGGAACGCGAGCGCGGCATCACCATCCTCGCGAAGAACACCGCCATCACCTGGGGCGATTACCGCATCAACATCGTCGATACGCCAGGCCACGCAGATTTCGGCGGCGAAGTAGAACGCGTGCTCGCCATGGTGGACTGCGTGCTGCTGCTGGTCGACGCCGTGGACGGACCCATGCCGCAGACGCGCTTCGTGACCCAGAAGGCGTTCAAGCACGGTTTGCGCCCCATCGTCGTCATCAACAAGATCGACCGCGACGAAGCGCGTCCGGGCTGGGTCTTGGATCAAACTTTCGATTTGTTCGATCGTCTCGGTGCGACCGATGAGCAGCTGGATTTCCCGGTCGTGTACGCTTCCGCTCTACGCGGTTTTTCGGGTCCGGATTCCACCGTTCGCGAAGGCGACATGCAGCCGCTGTTCAAGACCATCGTCGAGCATTGCCCTCCGCCCGACGTCGATGCGGACGGTCCATTGCAGTTGCAAGTAACGCTGCTCGACTACTCGAGCTACGTGGGGGCGATCGGCATCGGCCGCATCAAGCGCGGTACGATCAAGCGCGGCATGCCGGTGACCGTGATCAACCGCGAGGGTAAGATGCGCTCGGAACGCATCACTCAGATATTGGGTTTCCACGGCTTGACCCGCGTGGAGGTGGAGTCGGCGAGCGCGGGCGATATCGTGGCTTTCGCGGGCATCGCCGAACCGAAAGTGTCGGATACGATTTGCGATCCCGCGACGGTGGAAGCATTGCCCAGCCTCACCGTCGATGAACCGACCATCAGCATGACCTTTGAAGTCAACACCTCACCTTTTTTGGGGCGCGAAGGCAAGTTCGTCACCAGCCGGCAGATCCGCGAACGATTGGAACGCGAAGCCATCCACAATGTCGCGTTGCGCGTCGAACCCACCGCGGATCCCGACAAATTCGTGGTGTTTGGGCGAGGCGAGCTGCATCTCGGCGTGTTGTTGGAGAATATGCGCCGTGAAGGCTATGAAATGGCGGTTTCCAGGCCGCGTGTCGTGGTCAAGCAGATCGACGGCGCCGCCCATGAGCCCTACGAACAGGTCACGGTCGATGCCGACGCCGATGCTCAGGGCAACATTATGTCGGCTTTGGGCAGCCGAGGCGCGGAATTGAAGGATATGCAAGCGGACGGCCGGGGTCGAATCCGTTTGGACTATATGGTGCCGTCGCGCGGCTTGATCGGCTTTCAAACCGAGTTTCGAACCATGACGCGCGGCACGGGTCTGTTGCACCATGTGTTCGACCATTACGGTCCCGTCGTTCAACGCGAACTCGGACAGCGTCCGAACGGCGTATTGATCGCCAATGGCCAGGGTGTTGCCCTGGCCTATTCGCTTTTCAGTCTGCAGGAGCGGGGCCGGTTGTGCATCGGTCCCGGTGAAGAGGTTTATGAAGGAATGATCATCGGTCTGAACAATCGCGACAATGATCTGGTCGTGAATCCGCTCAAGGGCAAAAAATTAACCAACATGCGTGCCGCGGGCAAGGACGAGAATGTCGTCTTGACGCCGCCGATCCGCTTCTCCTTGGAGCAAGCAATGGAGTTCATCGACGACGATGAACTGATCGAAGTGACCCCGACGTCCATCCGGCTGCGCAAGCGCAATTTGCGGGAAAATGACCGTAAACGGTCTGAGCGTGAGACGGCCGAGCAGATTATTTAACCAATCATTGGCCGAACCGAGACGCCCGTCACGTCTCCATTGGGGGATCCCCCTAACATCCCCTGAAGGCGCGGGTGCGCCTTAGCCTTCAGTGCGGGAGATCGTAAGACTTGTCACGCGAGATCGCGGCAGAAATTCGCGGCGAGCCAACGCAGCCAGCGGACAATCTGAACCAGCTGCTCGAGAAACAGATCGCAGAAGCGCGCGGGCGTGACGGCGAATTGGATATCGAGACGCTGCTCAAGACGGTGAGTGCGCACTACGATCGGATCAACGGCGAACGCCGCGGCATCGTTCGGTCCATGCAGCTCATGTCCGATGAGGCCCAAGCTCTCACACGCGAGATCCGCGAACAAACAGGCTTTCACCTGCAGGCCATTCTCGACAACGTCAAGGATGCCATCGTCACCTTGGATGATGCCGGCCACATCGAAACATTCAACCCCACGGGTGAGCGCATTTTCGGCTATGCGCCGGCGGAGATACTCGGCCGCTCGCTGGTTTTTCTTTTTCCGGATATCGACTCGCGTGGTCCGATTGAGTTTCTCGAACGCTTCGCCGCCAAGATCGACGACACGCATGTGGATCTTGCGGCGCATCAGGTCTCAGGACGCACCAAAGGCGGCGCCCGCATCGAGCTCGAGATCGCGGTTAGCAAGGCCAAGCTCAATTCGCGAGACGGCTACATAGTCTGTATTCGCGACATTACGGAAAGATATCAGTCGGAGCAGTCGCTGCGCGAAAGCGAAGCGCGCTATCGCACCCTGGTCGAGCACGCTCCTGAAGTGATTGTGGTGTTCGACATCGACAGGGGCGCTTTCGTCGATGTCAACGATAACGCCTGTCGCTTTTTCAAGATGAGCCGCGAGACTTTGCTGGCGAGCGGCCCGGAAGAGATCAGCCCTGCGCTGCAGCCGGACGGTACCCCGTCCTTCGGCGGCCCGCGCGGCTACATCGAAAGCGCTCTGGCGGGGGAGGCGCCGGTGTTCGAATGGTCGCATTGCGATTCCGCGGGGCACAGCATGCCTTGCGAAGTGCGATTCGTTCGCCTGCCGAGCTCCAACCGGCGCCTGATTCGCGCCAGCGTCACGGATATCACCGAGCGTAAACGTTCGGAGGCAATCGCGGCCGGCGAACGACGCGTATTCGAAAAAATCGCGGCCAATGCGCCCCTCACGGCGGCGCTCGAGGCCATTTGCGAAGTCATAGAACGGGTGAGTCCTGAGAGCCGTTGTGCAATCAATCTGCTGGATATCGAACGCCAGGCATTGAGCTTCGGTGTCGCGCCTCAGCTGCCGCGCGCGTTCATCGTCGCCATGAACAATGCGCCGGTCGGAGTCCGCTACGGATCGTGTGCCGCCGCTGTATATCTGGCGCGCCAGGTCACCGTAGCCGATATCGAAAACGATGCGTTGTGGGAATTTCGACGCGAGGCAGCGATTCAGGCGGGATTGCGGGCAGCGTGGTCGACCCCGATCATGGCCTCCGACGGTCACGTGGTCGGCACCTTCGCGGTGTATCGGCGCCACGTCGGCGTGCCCTTGCCGCGGGACCATGAACTCATGTCGCGCATGGCCCAAATCGCCGGCATCGCGATCGAGCGGCGCAGTGCCGAGGATGCACTGCGCAAAAGCGAAGCGAAATTCCGCGGGCTGTTCGAAACCATGATGGAGGGCGTTTACCAGACTTCGCGCGATGGCCGCATCTTGGTCGCGAATCCGGCGTTCGTGAACTTGATGGGCTATGAATCGGCCGAGGAACTCTGTCGGCTGTCCGCGGGGTCCTTGTATTGGTATCCGAGCGATCGCGAGACCTTCGTGCGACGCATGGAAAATGAAGGCGAGTTGCGCAACGAGGAATACGTACTGCGCCGCAAGGATGGCAGCATGCTGGTCGTGATGGAAAACAGCCGCGTGGTGCGCGACAAACAGGGGCGGGTGACCGGCTATGAAGGCACGCTCAGCGATATCACCGAACGCAAGAGGGCCGAAACAGCCGTCTTTCAGGCCAAGGAGCGCGCCCAGGTCACCTTGCAGTCGATCGGCGATGCCGTCATCACCACCGACTCCGAGGGCCGCATAGATTACATGAATCCGGTTGCCGAGAGCTTGACCGGATGGGAGAGCCGCGAAGCCCAGAGCCGGCTCATAGGGGAAGTGTTGACCGTGGTCGACGAAGCCTCTCATGAAGCCGACGAAAGTCCGGTCATGCGCTGTCTGCGTGAAGGACAGGTCCTGGGACTCGCCGAACACACGGTGCTTTTGAGTCGCCGCGGCCAGGTATTGGCCATCCAAGATTCGGCAGCGCCCATCCGTGACCGCGCCGGCAATCTCATCGGTGCCGTCATGGTATTTCACGATGTCAGCAAGGAACGTCGTCTGCACCGAGCGTTGCATTACCAGGCGAGCCATGATGCGCTGACCGGATTGATCAATCGGCGCGAGTTCGAGAATCGACTGACGGCGGCGGTCGAGGGTGCGCGACACGACACCGGCCACCACCAGGCGTTGCTGTATCTCGATTTGGATCAGTTCAAGCTGGTCAACGATACTTGTGGGCACCCGGCGGGGGACCAGTTGCTCAAGCAGATTACGGGCATTCTGCAGTCGCGGGTGCGCAGTCACGACACCCTCGCGCGGTTGGGCGGCGATGAGTTCGGCATCCTGCTGCAGAGCTGTCCGTTGGACCAAGCCATGCGCGTGGCGGAGACTTTGCGGCAGGCAATTCGCGACTATCGGTTCATGTGGCAGGATGGTGCGCTCGCCGTCGGCGTGAGCATCGGCATCGTCGAAATCACCAAGGAAACCCCGACTGTCGCCAATGTCATGAGTGCCGCCGACGTTGCGTGCTATTCGGCCAAGGACCAGGGGCGCAACCGGGTGCAACTCTACAAACCGGACGACGTTCCCGAGCGGCACCGCGAGATGCATTGGGCGTCCAAACTGACGCGCGCTCGCGAGGAAAGCCGCTTCGAGCTGTTCTTCCAGCCCATTGTTCCGATTGGGGCTGCGAACGAGCGCGAGCATTTCGAACTCATGCTGCGCCTACGAGACGAGTCCGGCATCTTGGTAGAGCCGGCTGAATTCATCCCGGCGGCCGAACGCTACGACATCATGCCGTCGATCGACCGCTGGGTCGTTCGTCAGGCGCTCGATCACATCGTGCACCGCATCGGCTCCGGCATCAAACCGTTCACGACTGCCGTCAATCTGTCGGGCACTTCATTGAACGACGAACGGTTTCTCGATTATTTGATTGCGGAGTTGAGCGGCCAGGAATTGGCGCCTGGGGCCATGTGCTTCGAAATCACCGAAACCGCGGCGATCGCAAACCTAGGCAACGTGGTGTATTTCATGCGCGAACTGAAAACTCGCGGCTGCCATTTTGCGCTGGACGATTTCGGCAGCGGACTGTCATCGTTCATGTATCTGAAAACGTTGCCGGTCGACTATTTGAAGATTGACGGTCAGTTCATCGAAAACGTGACCCGCGATCGAGTTGACCGCAGTATGGTCGAGGCGATTGGGCAAATCGGCAGAGCCATGGATATACAAACCATCGCCGAACGCGTCGAGTCCGCGGAAGTGCTCGCAGAACTGGGCCGGTTGCGCATCGGTTATGCCCAGGGATTTCACATTGCCAAGCCGCAATCGACCAAGAATTTTCCCTACCTGCGAGATGCCGCAAGTAGCACGGAGCGCCGCGCGCCATAGATTGTAGGCTAGAAGCCATAACTCGCGCCGACGCTCACCGTGAATTGAGCAAACAGCTGGTAGCCGTCAAGATTGCTGTAGATGGGAAGCTGCACGAAGCCAAACACATGGAGCTTGGGCAGGACGCGTGCGGTGAGGCCTGGACTCAGATAGGCCACGGTACCGGCCGTGTCGGGGATATCGGCCAAAGCGCCCCGATCAGCACTCTTGTGCAGCAGGTTCAACTGCAGCTGCGGCACCCATCGCGGATTGAGGTCGTAGCGCAGCCCGACGTTCAGGGTCGCGGCATTGCCGGGGCGATAGTCATGCCCTGGTTGGTCCAACTTTTGTTTCACCGCACCCTGGAATTGGCCATTGATGATGACATTGAAACTGCGGCTGATAGCTTGGTAGAAGTAAGCGCCGAGGATCAGGTCCGTACTACCGCTGCCTGGCTGCAAACTCGCATCCAACGGGGTTCCGTCCGCGGGTCCGCTGTTGAATGGGATCGAGGTGCCGTAGCGGCCGGTGGGCAACTTCACGCCCAACTGCATTCCGAGATTGTGCTGCGCCAGTATGCCCTGATAGCTGCCGATCAGTTTGATGTCACCCACACTGGAGCTGCGGGAGGAACTCAATTGCGCAAGCGGCGCGGTGGAATCGTACGCACCGTAGGTCGAGTGCGTGCGCTGTACATACGGCACTTTCAGGTCGATGTTCCAGTCGGCTGTGGGGCTGTAATGCAGATCGACGGTGAAATAGCGACTCAGCGTCTCTCGCTCCAGCTCGTTGCCATCCGGCACGCCGGACGCGGTGCGCGTGCCTTGGCGCAACTGGTCCTGATGCTGGTAGTCGTATTCGACGCTGAGCCGCCAGCCGGCATCGGCCGAGTAGCCCATCGCGGAATCCGAACTCAAGGTGCAACCGCAAGTGGCACAGGCCCATGAAAACAGCGGGGCCGTCGCCAGAAACACGCCCACCACGGCGGTGCCTGCCATTGAACGAAACATTTAAATCTCCCGCGGCTGCCGCGGCAGCCGACGTATTTGCCATAAGCGACACGCGCCACCAGCGCCACCAGCGCCGCAAACGGCGCGAACGGTAGTACGATCCAAACTAGGTGGCGGCGGGCGGTCCGCGAGGGGGATGGGCGCGTTCGAGACGAATGCTCGGACGCCAGAAATCATGTTCCGCGACGAAATTTCCAACGGTCGACCACGATGGTGCGAAGGCTATGACTTGAGAGAGGGGTGTAAAACCCTGCGAGGCACCGAAGGAGCAGAATTGGACGTGAGAATGTCCGCCCGAGTGCTGTGGCATGCCTGCGTGACAAATTTGCAGCGCGATCGAACCATCGGTTGCGGGCATGAATCCGGCCGGTATGGCCCCTTGGAATAGACCTGCCAACAGCAAGATGCCGACCATTGCGCGGCGATGATGTCGATTGAGGAATCGGTGCAGCATATGGCGAGACGCAGTCTACCCAAGGTAGGATGCCTGCGGAAGGTACCCATGGTGTTCGAATTGCAGCCGCGCATTGAAAATCGTTGGGTCAAGCTCGAGCCGCTCGAGCCGCAGGACTTCGAGGCCCTATATGCCGTCGCGTCGGATCCGCTGATTTGGGAGCAGCACCCGAGCAAGGATCGCTACCGGCGCGAAGTGTTTGCCAATTTTTTCCAAGGCGCCATCGAATCCCGGGGCGCCTTTCGCATCATGGACAACACCAATGGGGCTTTGATCGGCAGTTCGCGCTACTACGATTTGGACGAGGCGGCGCGAACGGTGGGGATCGGTTACACCTTCATTTCCAGAAACGCTTGGGGGCGCCCTTTCAATCGAGCGTTGAAAACCCTGATGCTCGATCACGCATTCGGCTTCGTCGATCGGGTGATTTTTCACATCGGGGCAACCAACTTCAGATCGCGCAAGGCCATGGAAAAGCTCGGCGGCATACTCATGGGCGCGCAGACGATGAGCTACTATGGAGAACAAAGCACCCCCAACGTCGTCTACAAGATCGATAAGGCCGACTGGGTACGACTACGTTAGAGCAACGGCGAATTTGGCTGCTGGGCTGGTTGCTGCCGATGTGCATTTGCTGCCGGGTTGGTGCGCAATCCCCTGGTTTGGACTCCAACGTCATCTATGTTGCGAGGCGCGGCTGGCATATCGACATTGGATTCTCCGCTGCGGATTTGCAGGGACCCATTCGATCCATCGAATCCGACTTTCCGGGCCTGAAGACCCTGTTCTTCGGCTTCGGCGACCAACGATACTTGCTGGCGAAACACCGCAATTCTCCGGTGCTGCTGGCGGCCCTGTGGCCTGGGAAAGCGATGCTATTGGCAACCGGATTATCCGCCCCGCCGCGCGAAGCGTTCGGCGCTGAGCAGGTGATTGCTTTGAGGGTCACCTATGCGCAATTATTAATGGCTGAAACTTACGTATGGCGGTCCTTGGATGGGACCGAAGCAAGTTTAGGGGCATATGAAGGAAGCCTCTATTACCCGGCGGCCGTTCAGTACTCAGCTTTTCATACTTGTAACACTTGGGCCGCTGAAGTTCTGCAAGCAGCCGGTCTGGGAGTTCACAGCAGGGGCGTCATTTTTGCGGGCCAGCTATGGTCGCAGGTCAAACGGCAGACTCAATCGCAGGTCCGCGCAGGCGCATCCTCCGCTGATTAATTGCACGGCGGCTTGGTGCCGTCTTGACAAACCACCGTGGTTCCCGAGCCCTGCGGTACGACCACTGTAGTGTTCTTAGCCGGGGGCGGGGGGTTGCTGCTGCTGATACAACCCGTAAGCAACGAAGCTGCCAACAACACTGGGAAAAAAATTTTCATTGCGACTCCTGTTCCGACATAGGCACTTGCTGGCGGCGATGGTGCCGCAGGGTGCGGACGTCCAAAATCGGCACACGGCGCCAACAGGTGTCGTGACTCGTCCTACACGCTTTTAACTGGCCTTTGGAACTGATCCTGTATATAAGCACAGTATGATTTCGAGCGACGGGACACCAATTTCAAACCATAGCGGGAGGCTTTGATGCAAAAGGCCCGCATTAGGATTGGCATTTCGGGCTGGCAGTATGCTCCATGGCGCGGAACCTTCTACCCCAAGGATTTGCCGCAGCGTTGCGAATTGCAATATGCGTCAGGCCTATTGCCGATCATCGAGATCAACGGGACCTTTTATGCGCTGCAAAAGCCGCAGAGCTATGCCAAATGGTATGCCGAGACTCCGGTTGATTTTGTGTTCGCATTGAAGGGACCGCGTTTCATCACCCACATCAAGCGCCTGCAGGACGTTGGTAAGCCGCTCGCCAATTTTTTCGCTTCCGGTATTTTCAATCTGAAAGAAAAACTGGGGCCCATCCTCTGGCAATTTGCGCCAAATTTTAAATACGATGAAGAGCTGATGCGCGGATTTCTCGCCTTGTTGCCCCGGGATACCACCGCCGCGTCCAGGCTCGCTAAAGCTCGCGAACCCTTCATGAAAGGACGAACACGGCTCGCCGTGGACGCCAATCGGACGCTGCGCTACGCAATCGAGATCCGCAATGAGAGCTTTGTCAATGCGTCATTCATCCGGCTTTTGCGTGAGTACCAGGTGGCGCTCGTGATCGCGGAGTCCGCGCGGCGTTGGCCGATGATTCAGGACGTGACGGCCGATTTCCTTTACCTGCGCTTGCATGGCGACAAGCAACTGTATCGCAGCGGTTACAGCGAGAAGTCTCTGCAAGGCTGGGCGGCACGCATCGCTGCGTGGCATCGCGGAGGCGAGCCGCCGGATGCGGCGAAGGTGTTGTCTGCGGCTGCGCCCGGGAGGCGCAGGCGCGACATCTATTGCTTTTTTGACAATACCGATGTGAAGCTGCGCGCGCCTTTCGACGCTCAATCCTTGATGGGCAAGTTAGGTGTCCGACGTGGGGCTGCAACATGACTCGACGGTTCATTGGACACCGGACCTTCAAGGGCAGAGGCGCTTTGACCAACCCGTCGGTGCGGTTCGAGGCATTGAGGCTGGAACAAACCTTTGATGGCTGGTATCAAGACGAAGTCCCGGAAAGCGTGAATGAGACCGTTCTTCCAGATCGCGCCCGCAGTGTGATCACCACCAATGATTCGCCGGACGTGGGGTTCGATCAGTCAGTCAATCCATATCGTGGCAGCAGCCACGGCTGCGTGTATTGTTTTGCCCGTCCCTCTCACGCCTATTTGGGTCTGTCTCCCGGCTTGGACTTCGAAACAAAATTATTCTACAAGGCGGACGCGGTCACGCTGCTCGAGGCTGAATTGGCGAAACCAAAATATCGCTGCTCGCCCATTGCCTTGGGCATCAACACCGATGGCTACCAGCCGCTCGAAAAATCTATGGGGATCACTCGCAGCATTCTTGCGGTCCTGGCTCGCTGCCGGCATCCGGCGACCATCGTCACCAAAAGCGCCCTGGTGCTTCGGGACGTCGATTTGCTGGCGGATATGGCCAAGGACCGTCTGATTTCCGTCGTGCTCAGCATCACATCCCTGAGCAATGACATCAAGCGCACGCTGGAGCCGAGAACGGCCTCGCCCCAGGCGCGGCTGCGGGTCATTCGGGAATTGGCGATGGCGGGAATTCCCGTCGGAGTTTTGCTGGCGCCGGTGATTCCGGCCATCACCGACCATGAAATAGAGGATATCCTAGCGGCCGCCAAGCAGGCCGGCGCGACGTCTGCGGGGTACGTCTTGCTACGCCTGCCGCACGAGGTGAAAATCCTATTTCGCGAATGGTTGGCGGAGCATTACCCCGATCGGGCGAAACATGTAATGTCTCTGATCAATCAATCGCGAGGCGGAAAGGACTATGACTCCGAATTTGGCCAACGCATGCGGGGCACCGGTCCCTACGCTGACCTGCTGCGGACGCGCTTCGACTTGGCGAAGCGCAAGCTCGGACTGGATTCCTCCCACCGGCACGAACTCAACACGCACTTGTTCCGGGCGCCGCTCGCCGATCAACCGCAATTAACCCTGGAGTTTTAGTTTTTCATGGCGGCGATAGGTACGGAACGCGTCTTGACGGTCCATCACTGGAACGAAACGGTATTCAGCTTCACGACGACTCGCGATGCGAGCCTGCGTTTCGAGAACGGTCATTTCATCATGTTGGGATTGCGCGTCGATGGAAAACCGTTGATGCGGGCGTATAGCATCGCGAGCGCCAATCACGAAGATTTTCTGGAGTTCTTGAGCATCAAGGTCTCCGATGGACCCCTCACCTCGCGTCTGCAAAACATCAAGCCCGGCGATGAAGTTTTGGTGAGCCGAAAGCCCACCGGCACCTTGCTGCTGCACGACTTGAAACCTGGCAAACGTTTGTACTTGCTCAGTTCCGGAACCGGCCTGGCGCCCTTCATGAGCCTCATCAAGGATCCGGAAATCTACGAACGCTTTGAGAAAATCATATTGGTTCACGGCGTTCGCTATCGTAGTGAACTCGCTTATCGGGATTTCATCGAATGGGAATTGACGCACCACGAATATCTCGGCGAGCAGGTGAGAAATCAGCTGGTGTATCTTCCGACGGTCACGCGGGAGCGTTTTCGCTACCAGGGACGTGTCACTTCGCTGATCGAAACGGGCAAGCTGTTCCAGGATATCGACATGCCGGCGCTGGACCCTGTTCATGACCGCGTCATGATATGCGGCAGCCCGGCGATGTTGTCCGATTTGTCCGCGATGCTGGACGCGCGAGGTTTCAAAATCTCCCCGCATGTGGGCGAACCCGGCGACTACGTGATCGAGCGCTCTTTCGTCGCGCGCTAGAGACTACCAAGGCGCCGGTTTGTAATCCTTGAGAAACTGTCCCCACACATGCGCGCCCGTAAGCCGGCCGACGAAAATCGGGTCGACGATGCGCGCCGCACCGTCGATGATGTCCAGAGGGGGCGCGAAGCCGATTTCGGCCTTGCGTGCGGCATGCGCCACAGGGTCCTCATCGGTTACCCAGCCCGTATCGACCGCATTCATGTGGATTCCATCTTTCACGAAGTCGGCCGCGCTGGTCCGAGTCATCATGTTGAGCGCCGCTTTTGCCATGTTGGTGTGCGGATGCTTGTCGGTCTTGGCTATGCGGTAGAATTGACCCTCCATGGCGCTGACGTTGACCACATGCTTGTGATGTCCAGGGGTCCGCAGCATCAATGGCTTCAGACGGGCGTTGAGAATATAGGGTGCTATCGCATTGACGAGTTGCACCTCGAGCAGTTCCGGCGTTTCGACTTCATGCATGCGCAATCGCCAGCTGTTCACCTCGCGCAAATCCACCTGCTGCCGGTCCTCGTCATAGCGATCCGCCGGGAACAATGTCTCGCCGCCGCCAAAGTCATCATCGAGATAACGCCGCTGCGAAAGAGCTGCGCTATGCAGCAGACCTTCTCCTTGCGGGCGCGCCATCGCCGCGACGAGCGAGCCGCCGCCGTCGGCCTGATACTCCGCTATAGTCCGTAGCAATTTGGCATGGCCCGACAGCGGGCCCTGCCAGGCTTCGGGAAGCGCAGTGATCTTTGCGGATTCGCGCGCCAGCAGATGATGAAAGAACCCCGCCGGGCGCCGCACGGTCTGACATGCATTATTGAGAATATAATCGAGGCGCGGCAGGGTCTCGAGCAAGAATTTCGTGAAGAGTTCGACGCTCGGGGTATGCCGCAGATCAAGACCATGAATCTGCAGCCGCTCGCGAAAAATTGGGAAATCGGCCTGCGTCGCGTAGCGTTCGGCCGCATCCACGGGGAAGCGCGTGGTGACAACGACGTGAGCACCGGCTCTCAGCAGCTTTAGCGATGCTTCAAAACCGATTTTAACTCGAGCACCGGTGATCAGCGCATGGTGACCGCTGAGATCCGCGGTCTGCGCGCGCTTCGCATAGTTGAAATCGCCGCAGGCATCGCAGAGCGAGTCGTAGTAGCGATGCATTTGCGCATACGGAGTCTTGCAGACGTAGCAGACTCGTTGCCGATTGAGCTGCGGTCGATCGTCGAGATCGCCTGGTTTTGGCCGCTCGAGCCACAGGGGTGCGTACACGGCGGAGCGGCGCTGAGTCCGGAGGCCCGCCTGTTCGACCACCTTGCGATCGTGCCCCTTCTCGGCCTCGCGCTTGGCGCGGCGAAATGCCTTCGCCATCTTCGCGAGTTCGTGCCGCTCGGGTTTCACGATCAGGCCGGCGAAAGTCAGCAGTTCGCGCCGCTCCTGCTGCGATAGGCGCGACAGATGTGAGCGATCCGCCTCGATGGCACGCAGCACGCGCACGCAGGTCCGTACATCGTCGTCGGAGAGAGCGGGGCCGGCTGGGGAATCTTCAGGGTGCACGAGGTGATTGTATGTCGAAGCACTTTTAACCGCCTGTTTTCCCGAACGCAATGGCTGGATGCTACGATCGGTGCAAACCACTCGGATTGCGGTTGTCCTGCTACGTATGAACCATTTTTCGCCACATCTTGAAATCCTTCCCGCGCCACAGCGGGCGCTTTGGAACGAGCTGTCCGAAGTATCCCCGGGAATTCGTGCTCTACGGGGGAACGGCGTTGGCGCTGGATCCCGCTCAGATTGAGCAGGGAATATCGTTTCTAAAAGGAGCGAATATCATACAGCGCGATAAGAACACGCTGAGCGCGATTGTCGAGCGCGGCGGCCAGTCAAGGTGTCGTTCTTTGGGGTGCCGAATCTACCGCGACTCTCCGCGGCAGTCGTAGCCGAGGATAACGGACCTGGCATTGCTTCCCTTCTGGATCTCGCGGGTGCCAAAGCATCGGTAGTCCAGGTACGCGCAGAGGCCTAGGACTACATCGACATGGATGGGTCGTTATCCGCCGCCACCGCTGCCAAAACGGCATTTTGGGGGCGTTTGACGAAAGGTAAGTTAAAGCCCGGGCGTGCCGCTCTAATTTGATCGTAGTCCTTGTAAGTGCCCAGGGACAAGCCATTCTTGTACCCTTTACCTCCCCGGAAACTAGTAAACTCCCCGGCATCCGCAGGAATACACCAGAAACACCACGCGTGGAAAACACTACAAATATAGGCATTTCCTCCGCGAAACGCCGAGCTGCCATCGATCGCCGCCTGAGTGTCGCGCCCATGATGGACTGGACCGACTGCCACTGTCGGTATGTCCACCGGCTGTTCGCTCCGCACGCGTTGCTGTACACCGAAATGATCGTGTCGACCGCTCTGCTGCGCGGCGATGCGCGGCGCTTGCTGGAGCATCATCCTGCGGAGCACCCGCTCGCATTGCAGTTGGGCGGCTGCGACCCGAAGGAACTGGCGGCGGCGGCGCGCATTGGTACGGCAGCAGGCTTCTCCGAGATCAATCTCAATGTGGGGTGTCCGAGCGACCGGGTCAAGAATGGTTCTTTCGGCGCATGCCTGATGCTCAGGCCGCAGCTGGTCGCCGATTGCGTGCGCGCCCTTCGCGATGCGACCTGCTTGCCGGTCACCGTTAAATGCCGTATAGGCATCGATGACCGCGACGACTACGAGTTCTTCGCGCGCTTCGTCGAGGCGGTTGCGGCCGTTGGCATTGATGCACTCATAGTGCATGCGCGCACCGCGATTCTTGGTGGCTTGTCGCCCAAAGAGAATCGCGAGATTCCGCCCCTGAAGTATGACTACGTGCATCGGCTGAAACGCGAACGGCCCGAATTGACGACGCTGTTGAATGGCGGCTTGACGACGTTATCAGAGGTTAAGACTCATGCAGCGGGGCTCGATGGCGTCATGATCGGCCGCGCCGCCTATCATCGTCCGTCGTTGCTCGCTGAATTGGAGCAGGCTTTGATCGATCCGAGCTGGACAGTCCCGCAGCCTGGGGAAATCGTCGAAAAAGTGGTTTCCTATGCCAAGTTGTGCGCCCGGCGCGGGATTCGTCTGCATTCCATCACGCGGCATATGCACGGATTAATGGCTGGCCGGGCGGGTGCGCGTGCCTGGCGGCGTTTCCTTTCCGAGGTTGCGGCCCGCCCGGAGGCGATTCCGGAAACTCTATACTCCGCGCTTCCGATACTAAACCAGGGGATGGCGGCGTAAAGGGCTGAGGCGCTCCGACCTGCAATAAGTATAATCGCCGGGAATGGGCAAGGAAATCGAGGTCGCCATCGTTTTCGCCGATGTAGTCGGCAGTACCAAGCTGTATGAGTTGCTTGGAGATTTGCGTGCGCGGGACATGGTCGGCATCTGCATCGATGTGATGCGAGGCGCCACGGAGCAGAATCACGGCACGGTCATCAAGACCATGGGCGATGAGGTCATGGCGACCTTCCCAACTGCCGACGATGCACTGAACGCGGCGGCTCAGATGCAAAAACAAATCGTGCTGCACCCCCAGCTCAAAGTCGACGAACAAACCGTCGCCATCCGGATCGGCTGCAACTTCGGTGCGGTCGTGCTCGAGAATCGCGATATTTTCGGCTCCGCGGTCCACACCGCGAACCGCATGACCAGCCAAGCCAAGGCGGGCCAGATCATCACGACGGCAACCATGGTCGAACAACTGTCGAGCGATTGGCGGGCCGCGGTGCGCCAAATCGACATCGCCACACTCAAGGGCCGCAGCAGCGAAGTGGCGCTGTTCGAAGTGCTGTGGCAAACCGAGGACATCACCAGCATGGTTCCGGCGATTGCCATGTCCTCGCGTGAGCGTGGACGGGCGAACAAGACTCAGCGGCTGCGGTTGCGCTACCAGGGGCAGGAAGTGCTGGTCGATGAAAGCCGGGCCAACATCACCATCGGCCGCGCTGAAGACAATGATCTCGTCGTGAAGGGAAATTTGATATCGCGCCTGCATGCGCGCGTGGAGATCAACCGCAACAAATTCATGCTGGTGGATCAGAGCACCAACGGCACCTTCGTGCTCGGCAAGGACGGCGAGGAGGCGTTCGTACGGCGCGATTCCATGCAAATCCGCGGCGAGGGGCTGATCGGGCTGGGCAAAGCGCCCGACAGCAACTCATCGCAGGTGATCCGCTACAACTGCGAGGACTGAACCCTCTGCAGCGCGCTCTGCAGTTCAGTCTTCAAGGCCTGCGGTACGCGCTCGCCGAACTCGGAAAAATACTTGTCGATGTCGGTGAATTCCTCTCGCCACAGCGCAGCGCTCACCGTCAGCAACTCAGCCAAGGCATCGGGCGCTATGTCGAGTCCCTGTAGGTCCAGGTCCGCAGGATTCGGTAGGTGGCCGATCGCGGTGTCCCGGGCATTGGCCGTGCCCTTGCACCGATCGATGATCCAGCGCAGTACACGCAGGTTCTCGCCGTAGCCTGGCCACAAATACTTTCCGGCGCTGTCCTGGCGGAACCAGTTGACGTGAAATATCTGCGGCGCCGTTTTGAGCTTGGCGCCGACGTTGATCCAATGCGCCCAGTAATCGCCGAAGTTATAGCCGGCGAAAGGCTTCATCGCCATCGGATCACGGCGCACGACGCCGACTGCCTCGGTCGCCGCGGCCGTCGTCTCCGAGGAGACTGCGGCACCGACCAACACACCGTGGAGCCAATTGCGGGCTTGATACACCAATGGCGCAAGCGTGCGGCGCCGGCCGCCGAACACAATGGCGGATATGGGTACGCCGCCGGGCGCATCCGCCAACTTCGAATAACAGGGATTTTGCTTTGCCGACACGGTGAAGCGCGAGTTCGGTTGTGCCGCCGGGCCGTTGGCCGGATCGTAGGGACGGCCTTGCCAGTCGATGACCGGCTTGCCCTCGGTCAAACCCTCCCACCAAGGCTGATTGTCCGCAGTCAGGGCAACGTTGGTGAAAATGGTATCGCGGCGAATCATGTCGTAGGCATTGCGATTGGTTTTCGGGTTGGTGCCCGGAACTACACCGAAATAGCCTGACTCGGGATTGATGGCGTACAGCCGGCCGTCCTTTCCCGGATGCAGCCAGGCGATGTCATCGCCAACGGTCCAAACCTTCCACCCCTTGTAGCTCGCGGGCGGGATCAACATCGCAAGGTTGGTCTTGCCGCAGGCGGAGGGGAATGCGCACGCGAGATAATGAATCTCGCCCTGCGGATTCTCGATGCCGACGATCAGCATGTGTTCCGCCAGCCAACCTTCGGTACGCGCCTGCCAGCTCGCGATGCGCAGGGCATGGCACTTCTTGCCGAGCAGTGCGTTGCCGCCGTAGCCCGATCCAAAGCTCTTGATCGAGAGTTCCTCGGGGAAATGCATGATGAAGCGCCGCTTCGGGTCCAAGTCGCCGGTGGAGTGCAAACCTCTCACGAACTTGCCGTCGCGCGCGATGCGTTCGAGCGCTGCGCGCCCCATACGCGTCATCAATTGCATGTTGAGCACCACGTAGACGCTGTCGGTGATTTCGACGCCGCATCGTGAGAACGGTGAGTCGATGGGCCCCATGCAATACGGGACCACATACAGCGTGCGCCCTTTCATGCACCCGGCGAATAGCGAGTCCATTTTCGCATGGGCCTTCGCCGGTTCTAACCAGTGATTGTTCGGGCCCGCATCCTCGCGGTTTTTGGTGCAGACAAAGGTCAGATGTTCGACGCGTGCCACATCCGAAGGATCTGAGCGTGATAGCACGCAGCCGGGAAATGTGTGTTCGTTGAGAGGCAGCAGGTCTTTGGACGCCACTAACTTACGCTGCAACATCTTGAACTCTGCGTCGCTGCCGTCACACCAATACACCTCATCGGGCCGAGTGAGATTGATGACCTCATTCACCCAAGCTGAAACATCGCGGTTCAGGGAGGCAAGAGAGGTTACGTGCTGCGGAGCAGTGGCCATATCGATCCTTCAGAGCAGTCTTTATTGGACTGTGAAGAATGACAGATGGCCGGGTTCGCCGCCAAGTGCACTTGTGCGCGCGCCGCAGAGACAGCGCTGTCATTATGGCATATTGGTAAATAGCCCCAGCGAAACTTTGTGTAAAGTATTGATTATTAATGGCCTAGAATGCCTCTCGCCCATGAACACCCATACAG
>JALYIW010000260.1 GCA_030775625.1 Pseudomonadota bacterium
GTGGTGGGGATCGCGGCGGTGGTGATCGCGGTGGTGGGGATCGCGGTGGTGGTTCGCGTCGCTGGTAGTCGCTTAGTCGCTGATTCGATAGTCGACTATAAGACTGGCGTTTTAGCGCGGAGCCTTCGTTTGGGGCCGCTACGCGGGCTTCACCACATTTCTTTGAGCTGCGCGACCACATCGACCGTCGCGCCCTCGCCTTGTTTCAAACTTTCAATGCCGCGCGCGTTGCGCAGCGCTACTTTCTCGAAGCACTCCAGCACTTTATCCGTCATGAACCGGCTCTTGGCGCCGTATACATGCTTGTCGCCGTCTTTGGCCTGCTGAGTGACCTGATATTTGAGCGGCGCGCACAAATGCAGTTCGTGGCGCGCCCGCGTCATCGCCACATATAGCAAGCGCCGCTCTTCTTCGATCATTTGCGGCTTGCCCGTCGAAAACTCCGAGGGAAAATTGCCATCCGACACGTTGAGCACGTACACGATGTCCCATTCCTGACCTTTGGCGGAGTGGATGGTGGAAAGAATGACGTAATCCTCGTCCTTGAACGCGCCGCCAGTTTGGGCGCTACTTACGCTGGGTGGGTCCAAGGTCAGTTCCGTCAAGAAGCGCTCACGACTCGCATGTGACGTCGCCAATTGCTCCAACTGGTCCAAATCGCCCATTCGCGTCCAGGCCGAATCGTAAATACGCTCGAGCTGAGGCTTGTACCACTCGCGCACCAATCCCACTTGACCGGGCCAGGGCGTCGCGGGATCCGCCAGTCTCTCGAACAGCGCGCAAAATCTCTTCCACTGAAAGTTGAGCGGCTGCGGTACCTCGAAATCGGTCAGACTCTTGGCGTTGTAGGACTGCGCTTCGAAATAATCGACCGCCTGCCTGGCGTGACCCGGACCGATGCCGGGCAACAGCTTCAACACCCGGAACGCCGCCACCGAGTTTCGCGGGTTGTCCGCCCAGCGCAGCACCGACAGCATGTCCTTGACGTGCGCCGCCTCCAGGAATTTCAGTCCGCCGTATTTGACGAAGGGAATGTTGCGCTTGGAGAGCTCGACTTCGAGCACGTCGCTGTGATGCGAGCTGCGGAACAAGATCGCATGACGCTTGAGCGAGCCGCCGATCTCGTGCGTTTGCAGAATTTTGCCGGCGATGTATTCCGCCTGCGCCGTTGCATCATCCATCGAGACGTAAAACGGCTTTTGCGTGGATTGGCGCAATCCCAGCAGAGTCTTGCGATGTTGCCGAGCGCCGTCCGCCATGAGTGCATTAGCCCCATCCAATATCTGCTGCGTCGAGCGATAGTTCTGCGCGAGCACCACGATGTCGGCCTTGGGCTGGTAGCGATCCGCGAAGCCCAGAATGTTTTCTACCGCCGCCGCACGGAACGAGTAGATGGCTTGGGCGTCGTCGCCCACCACCGTCACCCCGTTGCCGTCGGGCTTGAGCGCGTGAATGATCTCGCTCTGCAGAGTGCTGGTGTCCTGATATTCGTCGACCAGCACATGATCGAAATTCTTCGACAAGCTTCGGGCCAGCGTCGGGTTTTGCATCATCACATGCCAGTACAACAGCAAATCATCGAAATCCAGGACACGATTCTGCTGTTTGCGGCCGACGTACTCGCGATACAGACGGGTAAGATCCGCTTCCCATTCGCAGCACCATGGAAATTGCTCTTCCAGCGTTTGCTTGAGCGACAGCCTAGTGTTCACGCGATACGAATAGATCGCCAAACACGCATCCTTGCGTGGAAAGCGTTTACCTTTGCTTGAAAATCCCAATTCGTGCCGCACCACGTCCATCAAGTCGGCGGCATCGCCACGATCCAACACCGTGAAATTGGCATCCAGTCCCAGGTGCTTGGCGTAAAGCCGCAGGATGCGATTGCCCACCGAATGAAAGGTGCCCGACCAGAGCAGCCGCGACACCACGCTGCGATCGCCGGCTCGGCCGCCATCCGACAGCACCTCCGCCACGATGGTTTGGGTACGCTTGATCATTTCTTGAGCGGCGCGGCGCGTGAAGGTCAGCATCAAAATGCGGGCCGGGTCCGTGCCGTTCAGCACCAAGTGGGCGGTGCGATGCGCCAAGGTATTGGTCTTGCCCGTGCCCGCGCCGGCCAGGATGAGCATGGGGCCCGCGTTGACGCCCTTGTCCGCAACGACCGTGCCGAAGGTGACGGCGCGACGCTGCGCAGGGTTGAGCGAATCGAACGCGTTTGTCTTGGCTTTCCTCATAGAAAGGTTGTCGCTACTGTACGTATATCCAGATTGCAGCGCAATATGCGTGTCATAATCCCGAGGATCGCCCATTGAGGAGCCGGCACGCGAGGAGACAGGTCACACGCGCCCAAATCAGGGATGATCTGCCCTGGCGAATCCCGCTAAATCCCAGGGCTAAAACATGCAGAAACCAACGACGGTCGCCAGCAACCACGTTTTCAGCGGCCGCATCATCGATGTTTCGACCGAACGGCTGCTATATGCCAATGGCCGCGAACACGACTTAGACTATGTGCGCCATCCCGGCGCGGCTGCAGTGGTCGCCGTGGATGCCGCCGAACGCGTCTGCCTGGTGAGGCAGTACCGTCATGGAATCCTGGATTTTCTCTGGGAAATTCCCGCCGGCAAACTCGATGCCGGCGAACCGCCGCAGACCTGCGCGGTACGCGAACTGCAAGAAGAAACCGGCGTCACCGCACAGCGCTGGACGTCGCTGGGTCAGTTCCTGCCCGCCCCGGGGATTTTCACCGAAGTCATCCATTTGTACCTCGCCCGGGACCTGCAAATCGGGCCCCCCGCGCCGGATGCCGATGAGGAATTGGAGCTGCAGTGGCTGCCTTTGAGCGAAGTAATGGACCGGATCATTCGCGGTGAGTGGAACGACGGAAAAACCGCGATGGCGTTATTACGCGCCCAATATCACCTGCAAATGTGACAGGGCGCCAGCTTTCGCTACCCGTGGGTTGACTTGAGGCGGTGCACGTTTAAAAAGGGTACCGTGAAAAGAAATAACCCAAAACCCTCGGCTAAATCCCGCCATAACGACGATGCCGTCGTGCCCGCAACGGGCTTGGAGCCTGGCGCCGACGCCAGTGGCCGAGTCACATTCGACGACCGCGGCAATGCCATCTGGGAATGGTCCAGTGCCCCCGGCGCGTTCGGCCGTGAAGTGTCGGCCGAGCGGCTGCGCAGGCTCGAGCACCCGGCCCTGTCCATTGCAACCGACGCCCCTACGCCTTGCGACACCGTTCGCCCCAATCCGCTGGGTACCAAGAAAGGCTACGACCCCTACGACAGCGGTAAACTAGGAAAAAGGCCCGTGTCGGCCAAGAAAAAGGATTTGCGCAAGCTCAGCGAATGGCTGAAGCTCAAGAAACAAGCGGACAGCAATAACCCCGGCGAAGAGTAGGGACGGCCCGGCCAGCTCACGCCAATGCGTGACGCAACTTGGCCGTACTTCCCAAACGATAGAATTTACGCAGCTCGCGCACCAATGCTTCGGTGCGGGGCTGTCCCCGGCTCACGAAACGATGCTCCAATCGACGGCAATAATGCGCGGCACAACGATGCGCCGTTCGATAGCGGTCGAATTGATCCGGTGCCAGGCGCGTATCAAAGCCCACCCGATCGAATAGCCGCGCGTGCACGTGCGCAGGATAGGCACCTCCCTGCTGGTCGGCCAGCAGAAACACCGTGACCGCATATTTATCAACCTCGGCTTGTGTCTCGAGCTCGAGCAGCGACACCGGCAGATCGCGATCGAGGCGCCAGGTTGAATAAACGAAGTGGCTCACTCCTTCCAGCGCCGTGCAGTAATCGGCCAGGTTGTTTTCCGTCAACGCGCCAAGCGGATCGTCGCCCTCCAGTCGCCGCAACAAGCTCGGGTCGAGGTATAGCGCTACCCCGGCACCGTCCGGCGTTTCCGCCAACAGCAACTCCTCCTCCGATGCGCGCGTATCGTTGCTCGGCGCGGCGCCGCTCAAAGCCTCGCGGTCCGTGACCAGGAAATCGTAGACATCGTAGTCCAGATCGACATCGTAGAGGCGACCCAGAAGCGACTGCAGGGCGTGCAGGACCACGCCGCGCTCAGTGGGCGAAGCGCGCGCCGCAACCCGCCGGAACCGGTTGCACGCCGAGGCTGCGCAGCAGGCCGTGCGCTCGTGGGCTGCCAGTCTTCATCCATATTTCGTACAAGCGCAAAATGTCCGCATCGGAATGTCGATGCGACATGTCGCTGACTTCGTTCAGCGCATCGACCAGCCGCTGGAATTTCTGCGCCAACTGCGAATAGATGGCCGCTACGCAGCGTCCGGAGCTGGAGCGCTGCATGGTATCGGCCAGCGAGCTGTAAGCATTCCCGCCCATTGCGATGTGATAGTCGATGTCTATCAATTTTCGCGCGAAGCTGCGGGCGAAAAACCCGGCGATGAACAGCGACACATCGCCCAGCCGCTGCAAGCCGCGCTGGCGCGCCATGGCGGAGGGCGCCTCGAGGGCGTCAGCCAACATGTGGGCCAATGGCCGGATGCGCAGGCCCTCTGAAGTTTTCTCATACAAAGCGTCAGCGCGGGAAAACATGGTGAGCAGGTTGACGACGTACTGCTCAGCCTGCTCGTCGATGTCCAGGCGCTGGTGCTCACTGGCCGTGTGAAATGCGTCACGAAAAAATTCACGCAGTGAACTCACCGCTACAAGAGATCCCGCAGACATTGATTGCATGCTTGGCATCCTTTTAGAGCTGATACCATCCTAGCGGCAAGGGCCAGGCAAAGTGAAGCATGCAGTACGCAAAATATCGTCAGAAAACGCTTATATTTCACGGTTTTTTCAATCAGCAGTCAGCTCCGTAGGCTGCTAACATTTTATGCATTGCGTTGGTGCGGTCCACTCAACAGCGTGCCCCGCGTCTGTGCCCCGCGCCTGTTAAACTCGACCCAATATGTCCAATGCACCGCCCTCATGCGCAGCAAGCATGCCAATCGTCTGCTAGTCACGGTCGCTCTACTCAGCATAGGCGCCGCGACCAGCGCAGGTGACACGGCGATTGCCGCCACCCTGCCCGCAGCGGATGCTTCGCAGGCTTTCACCGTCCAAGACTTGGTACGCTTGGAGCGCCTTTCAGATATCGCGGCATCGCCGGACGGTAAGCGCATTGTCTACACCTTGCGCACCACGGACATGGAAGCCAATAAGGCGCGCACTTCCGTCTGGCTGATGAACGGCAGCAAGGGCGGCGGCCCCGCCGCGCGACTGACCAACATCGATGCCAAATCCGATTCCGGTGAATGGAGTGCGGATGGTCGATACATTTATTTTTTGTCGAATCGCAGCGGGTCGACCCAAGTCTGGCGGGTCAGCGCCGCAGCTGCACAGAGCCGCGGCGAGGTGTCAAGCACCGATGCCCTTCAAGTCACCAATTTACCGCTCGATGTGGGCACGTTCCGAATCTCGCCAAAAGGCGATCGAATACTCGTGAGCATGCAAGTGTTTTTGGATTGCGCCGATATTGGCTGCACCAAACAGCGCCTGGACGCGGCGGCGCACTCCAAGGCAAATGGGCGGCTGTACCAGCAGCTATTCGTCCGCCATTGGGATACATGGGCGGATGGCCGACGTTCGCAACTCTTCAGCATGGCGCTGGACGATGTTGCGCGCGGCACACCGATAAACATCACTGACGGTCTGGGGGACGTCCCTGGCAAGCCCTTCGGCGGTCGCGAAGACTATGCCTTCAGTCCGGACGGCAGCCAGGTCGCATTTTCAGTGCGCTCGGCAGTCGATGAACCCTGGTCGACGAATTTCGATATTTATCAAACGGCGGCCGATGGACAAGGCACGCCGCGCAATTTGACGGCGGACAATCCGGCGTGGGACGCCCAGCCGGCGTTCTCCCCCGATGGCACGCAGTTGGCCTATGTCGCCATGGATCGAGCCGGATTCGAAGCCGACCGCTTTCATCTGGTGCTGTTGAATTTGCAGTCAGGCGTGAAGCGGCCGCTCACGCAAAGTTGGGACCGCTCGATCGCCAGTTTCGCATGGGCGCGCGACGGCAAAATGTTGTTTGCCACCACCGACCATTTGGGCCAACACCCCCTCTGGGCCATCGACGCCGGCAGCGGCAGAGCCTCGGCCATCACAGGCGCCGGTGAAGTCGAAGCGTTCAGCGTAGCCCCGCGCGCGGTGTTCTACACCTACAGCAATCTGGCGAATCCCGCGGATCTGTACTCGGTGGGATACGGCGGCGGCAAGCCCGTGCAACTCACCCGCCTCAACCAAGCGTTGCTCGTGCAGCGCAAATTAGGCGAGTACGAACAATTCAGCTTTCCCGGCTGGGAGGGCCAAAATGTTTTCGGCTACGTCATCAAGCCGCCGGATTTCCAACACGACCAGAAATACCCCGTGGCGTTCGTGGTTCACGGCGGACCTCAAGGCAGCCTGGCCAATCTCTGGCATTGGCGCTGGAACGCACAGACTATCGCCGGCGCCGGGTACGCCGTGGTCATGATCGATTTCCACGGCTCCACCGGCTACGGCCAGACCTTCACCGATTCGATCAGCGGTGATTGGGGCGGCAAGCCTTTCGAGGATTTGAAGCTCGGGCTCGATGCCGCACTCAAGCAATATCCGTGGTTGGACGGCGATCGCATGTGCGCACTCGGGGGTTCGTACGGGGGCTACATGATGAACTGGATCGCGGGCCAATGGCCCGAGCGCTTCAAGTGCATCGTCAACCACGACGGCATCTTCGACAATCGCAGCATGTATTACTCCACCGAGGAGCTATGGTTCCCGGAATGGGAAAACGGCGGACCGGAGTACCTGAACCCGCAGGCCTACGCCAAACACAATCCCGTCGACTTCGTGTCGCACTGGAAAACACCCATGCTGGTCATTCACGGCCAGCTAGACTACCGCGTACCGGACTCGCAGGGTTTGTCGGCGTTCACCGCTTTGCAGCGCCAAGGCATCCCGAGCGAGTTGCTGTATTTTCCCGACGAAAATCATTGGGTATTGAAACCGGCGGACAGCATTCAATGGTACGACACGGCACTGGCGTGGATGAATAGATGGACGCATCCTTGAGCGGCAACCGCCCCACGATCCGACGCAGCGGCATAGCCCAACCTAAGCGTCAGGGGCTCGACGAGCGTCAGGGCTCGACTGCGCGCCAGGCCGCCGGGTAGTTTTCGCCCAGCTGCATGATTCGGTGCAGCAGATCGTCGTAGCTCATGCCGGCGGTGAGAGCGGATTGCGCGAAATCTTCGGCCGCGGAAATATTCGGGTTGGCATTCGCCTCGAGGACGAATAGTTCGCCGCTCGCCCGGAGGCGAAAATCCATGCGCGCATAGCCCGTCAGATGCAATGCACGAAAAATTCGCTTCGACAGTTGTTCGAGCCGCGCCACGGTGCCCTCGGGCAAACTCTCCGCAGCGGCAGTGGTGATCCCGTACTTTTGCTGATAGCTGCGGTCCCATTTCACCTTGCGGGTGGCGATGGCCGGTAAATTCTCCGGCAGCGAGCCGAACGTCATCTCCCACACCGGCAGCACTTTGAGTCTATCGTTGCCGAGAACCCCCACGTATAGCTCGCGGCCCTCGATGTACTCTTCGACCAATGCATCCGAATGCGTCTGCTCGTGAATGAAGGCGATCCGCTCCAGCAACTGCTTGCGGTCCGCGACCACCGACGCATGGGCGATTCCCAGCGAGGCGTCTTCGGTGGACGACTTAACGAACAAGGGAAAGCGCAATTTGTTCGAGATGCGCGGCTTCTTGCCGCGCGCAAACACCATGAATTGCGGCGTCGGAATGCGGTGATAGGACAGCAGCTGCTTGGAGAGAACTTTATCGCGCGACAACAGCATGCCGCGCGGATTGCAGCCGGTATACGGTTGATGCATCAATTCCAGAAAGGCCACGACGTGCTGGTCGTAGGTGACGATGCCGTCGAATTCTTCCAATAGATTGAAAACGACGTCCGGCTTCCAATCGGTGATGGCGCGCCGCAGGTCGGACAAACTATCGCTCAAACCCAGAGGCATGACATCGTGCCCCGCCGACTTCAATTGAGAAATCACGTCGTACTCGGTGCGCCATTCCTCTATCTCCTTCGGTGTCGAACCTTTGAGCGAGTCAGGCGGGACAAGGGTGGATTGCACGAGAACCAGCGCGCGAGCTTTTCTCACAACGCGACTCGGGGGAGCTGGCGTTCTTCGTAAGATTCCGCGAGGCGTGCGATCGCCCACAGCAAGTGCGGTCTCAGATCGCGGCGCGAACCGCGCACGTACAGGTTCTGCGATTCACAGCGTTCGATCATCAGCCGCAGCACTTGGTGCACGAGATATTCGCTGAACACCCCGGAGCGCACGATTTGTTGACGTAGGGAATTGCGCATTTCGCGCAAAACACTGGCCGCCTTCGGCCGTGACCGATCGCGCGGCGCAGATGTGAAAACTTTGAGCAACAGCTCATCGGCGCCCGAGCGGCGCGGCATGCGATAGCGTGCATGTTTTTGTTGGTAGTGTTCGCGTAAGGTACGGGTCTCATGCGTCACCTCTTCGATGGTGCTGCGATCCGCGACCGGCGCTTTCAAGTCGCCGATCTCGCGCGCGAGTTCGTCGATGAATTCCAATTTCGCGTAGGCCGGCCATCCCACATACTCGCGGCGCCAGGTGGAGCGGGGCTTGAGCCACACGGCGAACGTTTCAGCGAAGTCTTCCGTTGGATGCGCTTGGGCGTACCACGCTCCCAGGTGCTGTACGAAGCGACGGCTTCCGGGGCGCGGCCGATACGTATCCGGGTAGGGCAGCGACGCCGGACCGAATACCGCCCGCCAGTGGCTGCGGCGGCGCAATCGATAGGCCGTATCGATGGCATGCCCGGCCTCGTGCCGCAGGATTCGCATGAGCCAATTTCGATTGCCACCCTCGACTTCGCGCATGAAGCGGCGTTCGATGGCCATCAAACGCCGATGAGCCAGATAGAAGGGCACGGCGATCCCCGGGATCCCATCCGGCGAAAACCACTCCTGTGACAGCCAGCAATGGGGGCGGAATCGAATTCCACGCATGGCCAACTCGCCATACAGGCGCTCGATCGCCTTTTGCAACTCGGTGCCCTGGATCGTGAGCCTCAGATCGCAGAATCGCAGGCTTAGGAGTTGTTCGTCCGACAGGCTCACCCACGCGTGGCGCATCTTGCCAGCGCGCGCGCGGCGGGCCGGTTCAATCAATCCTCGAACAACGCCTCCTCTGCCTCCGACATCGGCAATATGGTCCGTTGGCCTTCCAAGCCGGCGAAGTCGAACAGCGCCGGGTCCGCGAGCTGCGATCCGGCGACGTTGCAAATGCTCGAAAAAATCGACTCCATCCGACCCGGAAATTGCTGCTCCCAGGTCCGCAGCATATTCTTGATCACCACGCGTTTCATGCTGGTCTGCGAACCGCACAGCGTACAGGGAATGATTGGAAACTCACGCGCCGCCGCATAGCGGGCAATGCATCCTTCGGCGACATAGGCCAACGGTCGGATGACGATATGCCGGCGATTTTCACTCAACAATTTAGGCGGCATCGCTTTTAATTTTCCGCCGAAGAACATGTTCAGAAACAGGGTTTCGACGATGTCGTCGCGATGATGGCCGAGGGCAATCTTGGTGATGCCGTTCTCGGCGGCAAACCGATACAACGCCCCGCGGCGCAACCGGGAGCACAGCCCGCACATGGTCTTGCCCTCGGGAATCACCCGCTTGACCACCGCATAGGTATTCTGCTCGATGATGCGGTAGCGCACGCCAAGATCTTCAAGATAGCGCGGCAGCACGTGCGCGGGAAATCCCGGCTGTTTCTGATCCAAATTGACGGCGGTGATTTCGAAGCTCACCGGAGCGCTGCGCTGCAGGCTCAACAGAATATCGAGCAAGGTATAGGAGTCCTTGCCGCCGGAGAGGCACACCATGACGTGGTCGCCGGCGCCGATCATGGCGTAATCCGCAATCGCCTTCCCGACCGAGCCGCGCAACTGGGATTGCAGCTTCTTGAAGGTATTGGACGCGACTTTCATCCCCGGCAGAGAGCTCATGACGCCTCGAGGTATTTGGTTTCGAGATACCTGAGGTAGGCCGACGCCGTCAATGGCTTTCCGGTCGCTTGTTTCATCAGCTCTTGCACCGGCAGCCGCGCGCCAACGCCATGCACGTTGTCGCGCAACCAATCCATCACGCCGCTGAATTGGCCCGCCGCAATTTGCTCATCCAGCGACGGCAGCGCCGCCCGCATGGCTTCATTGAGCTGGCCCGCAATGACCGCGCCCAAAGCGTATGAAGGAAAATAACCAAAATGGCCGACAGCCCAGTGAATGTCCTGCAGACATCCATCGACGTCGCTCGCCGGGCGAATATTCAGACGCTGTTCCAAAGTGGCATTCCAAGCCTGCGGGATGTCGGCAACAGGCAGCGACCCTTCGAGGATTTTCTTTTCGAGTTCGTAGCGCAACATGATGTGCACCGGATAGGTCAGCTCGTCGGCGTCCATTCTCACCGTGCTGCGACGGACACGAATCAAATGACGATAGAGGTTCGCTTCCTCCCATTCCGGACCGCTCACCTGCAGATATTTTTCGAGCAGCGGCCGCAAATACTTCACGAAAGAGCGGCTACGGCACAAATTCATCTCGAACAGCAATGACTGACTTTCTTCGAGGGCAAGGCCTCGATCGCGCCCCACCGGCTGATCGCGCCACTGCAGCGGCAGCCCCAGGTCATACATGGCGTGCCCGGTCTCATGTACCGCACCCAACAAACCCGAAAACGGATCGGCGAGATCGAACCTCGTGGTCACCCGGATGTCGCCCGGAACACCCTCGGTGAAGGGATGCTCGCTTTCGTCCAGGCGCCCGCGATCGAAGGGAAAACCCAATGCTTTTAGTACATCGACCGACAAGGATCGCTGGCGCGATACCGTAAATTTTCCGACCAGAGCGCTGGGTGGGTGAGCCGCCTGCACCTCGATGGCCTGACTGATGAGTCCGGGAAGCTTGCGCGACAGTGCCTTGAATATGGTGTCGATGTCCGCCGTGGAAATCCCCGGAGTGAAGCCATCGACCAGCGCGTCGTAGGGTGCCAAGCCACGCGCCTGGCCCAGCAAAGCCGCCTTATCGCGCACCAGGTGCACCACTTCTTCCAAATGCGGCGCCAGCAATTTGAAGTCATTGGCCTTCTTCGCCTCGACCCAAAATACCTCCGCGCGTGCCGTGGCTTTGGCGAGGCGTGAGATCAGCGATGGCGGAGTCGCAATGGCGTGATCACGCTGGCGCCTCATCTCGTGCAAGTTCGCGAGCGGCCAGTCGTCGAGTTGCGACGAACCCGCCTCTGCCCGCTCCAATAGACGCGCCACCTTTGGGGTGGTGAGCAAGGCGTGATGCTCGGTTTCGAGCGCCGCGAGCTGCTCGCCGCGCACATCGGCGCTGCCGCGCGGCATCATCACCGCAGCGTCCCAGCGCAATAGAGACAAAGCGCCGCGAAATGCATGCAGGCGACGAAATTCTTGTTCCAATTGTTCGTAAGGCGAGGCGGCCATGGAAGCCCTTGGGAGCGGTGGGCGATTTAAAAATCGCTGGTGTGCATGTCGAACCGACTATAAATCGAGGGTTCTAGCCGAGAATTCCCTCCCGCGGCCGGGACGTGAGAGACCCGCATTGGTAGGCGATGTCCAACGCCTGCATCAGCCAATCCAAACGCCGTAGTAGCATTGCGTCCTCGTCCAAGCTTGCCCTTGCGAGTGGCGAGTTTAGCAGAGCGTAACCTGGTCCTGGCGGATTTCTTCAGAAAATTCAATCAAATTCAATGACTTATTGAATGTCATGGAGCGAGAAACTGCCCGTTTGGTGAAACGCAACAGCGCGCAGCAAGGGCAAATCGAGGCTGACGGCGCCCGTCACCTCGTAGTCGATGGCGTCGGAGTGCTGATTCACCTTGGCGAGTTGCAGCAGCGCCAAAGCCATGTTCGCCTTGATGGTCATATCAAACTGCGACTCGCCGAAGGCAGGAACCACGAAGGCACCGTCACTGACGCCGCTCGCGATCTCTTCCCCGCCCACATTGATCTCTACATGCAACCCGGTCACGGGCAGCGCACGCTCATTCGGATTTTGCACGTTGAACTTGACCGCAAAATTCTGCTGCAAGAGATTGCCGCCGCGCAATTCGACGCTCAGCACCGATATATTCGGTCGATTGAATTTAGGGGTCAGCAAGGAACAGGCGCAGACACACAGCACCAAAGCCGACGGTAATAACCGCTTGATCATCAACATTCTGTTTCGCGCCGTGGCAACATGGCCGGAAATGATACCGGTTATGGACTACGATAAAAGATCGACGCCCGTTCCCACGTTGCCAATGCTAATGGCTGTGCTCTGCGGCATGTTCGTTGGTGCGTCGCCCGCCGCCGCGGATGCGCCCCCCGCAACCGGTGTCTTGTCGACACTGGCGACTCCAATCCACGCGAAGGACTGCTTGACGTCGGGGGACGGCTACCTTCGCGCGCGCCTCGCGGACGCGATCACCACCAACATCGATTGGTCCAACGCCGGCACTCGCTGTGAGGGGGAGACGCGTGCCAAGCCGCCCGGAGTGCGGATGAGTTTTGAACGACCCACCGGCGGCAAGAATAATTTGCTGTTCGTATTCGGCATCACCGGAGTCCGCGAGGGCGAGCCCAGTCGCGCCGCCGGCGTTAATCTCACCGTCATCGTTCAAGGCACCAGCCGCATCTACGGGACCCTCGGCGACTCGCGCTGCACGGCCGACTCCCTGTCGCAGCGGCCGCTCAAAGAGGCGCGGGCTTATCGCGTCGAAGCGCGCGGATTTTGCACCCAGCCCGCCCATGCCGTACGCGGCAAGGATGCCTTACTCGTGAGCACCTTCGAATTCGCGGGGGTCGTGGTTTACGATGCGCCGAGCAACGAGCCGGCGCCCGCGAGCAGCAAAGCGACATCCAAATAATGCGCACTTTGGATCCCGGGCGTGCCGCCGTTGCGTCGACCCGCGCATGCTTATTGGCGGCTGCATTGGCCTGGACGACTGCCGCGCGAGCCATCGTGCCGAACTACGACTTCGAGATCGTGCATAGCTATCCGCATGACACGTCTGCCTTTACGGAGGGGCTGTTCTATCTGGATGGCTATTTGTATGAGAGCACCGGCCTCGAGGGGCATTCGTCGATTCGCAAGGTGCGCCTCGAGACAGGCGAAGTGCTGCAGAAGATCGATATTCCGGCGCGGTATTTCGGCGAAGGCATCGTGAATTGGCACGGTGAACTCATCAGTCTCACCTGGAAATCGCACGTCGGTTTCGTGTTCGACCTTAAGACCATGAAGTTGCAGCGGCAATTCCAGTATCCGGGCGAGGGGTGGGCGCTGACACGCAATGACACCGACCTCATCATGAGCGACGGCACGCCCCAACTGCGTTTTCTAGAGCCGAGCACTCTCAAAGAAGTCAGCCGCTTGCGGGTCACCGTGGACGGTGAGCCGTTGCATAATGTGAACGAATTGGAATGGGTGAAAGGGGAAATTTACGCGAACGTGTGGCAGACCAACCGGATCGTGCGCATCGATCCGCGCAGTGGTCGCGTGGTGGGAACCGTCAACCTCGCGGGACTGCTCAAGCCAACTGACATCACCTGGGGACAAACGGACCTCTTGAACGGCATCGCCTACGACGCTAACCACGACCGCCTCTATGTGACGGGAAAAAACTGGCCGAAGGTATTCGAGATCCGGATCCTTCCCCCTCCTACACCTGCATGGGGTCCGCACCTACATACATCGCCAGCGTATGTAGTACAAAAGCAACATTGATTGAGCGCGGCTAACCTGCGGGCCGCCATTCCAATGGTTTTCGCAGAAATTTTTGTCAACGCGCAGTATTGGTTTTGTTGTCTTTATGCGAATCAACATGGAGAGCTGGATATGAAGCGAGTGATTTTGGGTGGACTAATAGGCGCGGCGTGCGCAATGAGCGGCGGTGCCCTAGCGGCCGACGCATATG
>JALYIW010000261.1 GCA_030775625.1 Pseudomonadota bacterium
TAGCGGCGCCGATAGCGCAGTTCAGTATCGGCGATGCCATGCCATTTATCAGGCAACGGCCGCAGCGACTTGGTGAGCAGCACCAACCGCTCCACCCGCACGGACAACTCATTGGTCTTGGTTCGAAACAACGTGCCTTCGGCGCCGACGACATCGCCGACATCCCATCCTTTGAACTCTTCGTACGCTTCGCCGAGTGCCTGGTGCTGCAGGAACACTTGAATGGCGCCGCTGGAATCCTCCAGCTGCGCAAAACTCGCCTTGCCCATCACCCGCTTCGCACGCATCCGCCCCGCCACCCTGACACGCACCGCAGCCGCGTCCAGCGCTTCGCCGCTTTTCTCGCCATAGGCCGTCGATAAATCCGCAGCCAGCGCATCGCGGCGAAAGTCATTGGGAAAGGCGATGCCGCGTGCGCGCAGGCGCGCAAGTTTGGCGCGCCGTTCTGCGATCAAATGATTCTCATCGTTATCGCTCATATACTAAGCTCATAAACCCTGCTTTAAACTGGCTTGCATGAATTCGTCGAGTGCGCCGTCGAGTACCGCCGTGGTGTTGCCGATCTCGACTCCGGTGCGTAAATCCTTGATGCGGGACTGATCGAGGACATAGCTGCGAATCTGATTTCCCCAGCTTACGTCGGATTTCGAGTCTTCGAGTACTTTGGCGGCGGCGTTGCGCTTGTTGAACTCCAATTCGTAGAGTTTGGACTTGAGCATTTTCATCGCCGTGGAGCGGTTCTTGTGCTG
The DNA here is from genome assembly GCA_030775625.1 of Pseudomonadota bacterium. Lineage (GTDB taxonomy): Bacteria > Pseudomonadota > Gammaproteobacteria > Steroidobacterales > Steroidobacteraceae > Bog-1198. Next base: position 750 of record JALYIW010000261.1, read on the forward strand.
GCTGCGTTCACCCTGACAGGCCACCACGATGCCGCTCGGCAGATGGGTGATTCGCACCGCCGATTCTGTCTTGTTGACGTGTTGCCCGCCTGCCCCGCTGGAGCGGTACACATCGGTGCGTAGGTCGGCCGGATTGATTTCAATGTCGATGTCGTCGTCCACTTCCGGAGACACGAATACCGACGCGAAGGAAGTATGACGACGATTGCCCGAGTCGAAGGGTGATTTTCGAACCAAGCGGTGGACCCCGGTCTCGGTGCGCAGCCAACCGTAGGCATATTCCCCGGCCATGCTGATGGTCGCGCCCTTGATGCCGGCCACTTCGCCGTCGCTTTGATCGATTACTTCGGTCTTTATGCCGTGTCCATCGGCCCACTTCAAATACATGCGCAGCAGCATGGCGGCCCAGTCTTGAGCCTCGGTACCCCCGGCGCCGGCTTGGATGTCGAGAAAAGCGTTATGCGAATCCATTTTGCCGGGAAACATGCGCTGGAATTCAAGCGCCTCGACCTGCAGCGATAATCCGCTGACGTCCGCTTCGATCTCCGCGACCGCGCCCCCGTCCGTTTCCTCGACGGCCAATTCAAGCAGCTGAGATGCATCGCTCAGAGCACCCGTGAGGCGATCCAGGCCGCCGACCACTTGGTCTAATTTGGCGCGTTCCTTGCCTAGTTCCTGGGCGCGCTCCGGGTTATTCCAAATGCCTGGTTGTTCGAGCTCGCGCTCTACTTCCTGCAGTCGCTCGTGCTTGTTGTCGTAATCAAAGATACCTCCTCAAAGAGTCGGTGCGCTCCTCGAGATCTTTGATGAATCTTTTAATTTGATTGAGTTCCATGGCGGAGGATCCTAGCACATCGCCCTGAGCGTCTGCGGCCGGGACCCAACGCCACGGAGTCACGGGCTCATCCGCCGCCCCCGCCGAAGTTGTAGTTGAGGCGAACTCCCCATTGACGTGGAGCTCCGTAGTACTCGTTGCTGCCGTCCTTGCCGGCGAAGTAAACGGCGTTCGCCAAATTTGTGCCGTAGAGTTCCACCAGGAACGGGCCGGCTTCATAGTCGAGATTCGCGCCCAGCAGGCGGCGTGGACCGAGGTAGTAATAAGACGTCTGGAAGAACGACGCGTACGACGAACCCGCGTAGGAGTAGGTAATTCTCGGCCGCAGAGTGTTCGCGCCCATCGGCAAGCCGTAGTCGATGGCCGCCGTTGCCGTGATCTTCGGGGCGAAGGGAATTTGCTCGCCGCTCACGGTTTGTTCATACGGCAAATAATTGAAGCAACCTGGTGTCGGACCACTGGCCGGACATTGCGCCGGCGCAGCGGGGGTGTTGAATCCCAGCGGCCCCCCCGGCAGCGCGTTGTTGTCGAGTACCGTGACCGCGCCGAGCGCTGATTTGTTGTAGGCGACGCCCAAATCGACACCGAGATGCCCGAATTTCGACTGCATCGAGGCGGTAAAGCCCTTGATGGTCGAGGGCGCCAGATTGACCGCATTGCCGTTGCCGATCGCGACGTCGTAAATGTCGTACACCGGATACTGCATGTTCAGGTACTTCATCCAGTAAGCACCGACCTGGGTCAAGAGATGACCGTCGAGCAGCTGCCCCTTCCAGCCGAGTTCGTAATCGTTGACGGTCTCAGGCTTGAAAGTCGGATTCGCGGCGGTGTTGTTGCCATTGGCGCCGCCCGACTTGTAACCTCGCGCATAGAACGCATAAAAGTTCTGGCCGGGAAGCGGGGTCCAATTCAGACCCACCTTGCCCGTCGGCTCGCTGTCGGTGTAGCTCCCGGCGTTGACCACGCAGCCGATCTTGCTGCCGCCGAGCACACAGCCGGGTTGGGTGCCGGGCAGCGTGTTGGTGGCTAAGCCCGGAACCATATTGGGCGGAACGAAGGGGTAAATATAAACACCATTGGTCGGTGATTGATAATTGTAATTATCGTCCCAGTTCCAACGTGCCCCGATCTGCAATTGCAAGGTATCGGCGAACTGCCAGTTGATATTGCCGAATACCGCAGCGACGCGGGCCACCGATCCGAGCCCGATGCTTACCAGCGCGAAGGGGTTCTGGCTTTGCGCGTAGGGCGGGAAGAACACCGGTTGGTTTCTGTGCACGGGGGTGTCTCTATAGAAGGCAAAGGCGCCCGCAATCCAGTTGACCTTGCCCGTGGTTGGAGAAATCAGATTGATTTCCTCACTATAGTAGTCATCGTTGGGTCCAAGCTGGTGATAGACCGTGCCGTCGTTGGCGGGTCCGTAACTTTGCCAGTTGATCAACTTGACATCGAGGCGTTGGAACCCGGACAAGGAGCGCAAGACCACTCCATCCGGCAAGGTGTAATGCAGATCCAGACTGTAGCGTTGCTGTAATTCATTGTATTCGCCGTTGGTGCTGCCGTAGTCGAGGACGAAGGGCTTTTCGGTCGCATAATAAAAGGTCGAATGCGAGAGCGCGCCGGCACCCGGGCATACGATCGAGCCATTCGGTCCGGTGGCGCCGCATGATGCGCCGTTGAACAGCGAGGTATATGTACCGGTAATGGGCTCACCGGCCACACCACCCGTGTCGTGCAGGTTGTATTCGTATTTCAGCACCGCGTCGAAGTTATCGCCCGGCTTCCAACGCAAACCGATGCGCATGTTGGTGTCATGCACACTGCCGGGGTCGGTAAGAGGATCGCTCGGCGCGGGCGCCAAGATCGCGCTTTCGCTGCGATAAAAGCTGGCCCGCTGTTCGGCGTTGAAGGCGAGACGCAATGCCAAGGTATCGTTCACCGGCAGGTTCACGGCGCCGGTGATTTTCTTTTCCTGGTAGTTGCCGATTTGCGCATCGACGAAGCCGTTGAATCCATGAAAGTTTGGACTGGCGGAATTGATTTGAATCGCGCCGGCGGTGGAACTTCCGCCTCCGAGGCTGCCCTGAGGGCCCTCCAGCACCTCGACGTCGGCAATGTCGAACATCGGCACATCCAAGCCCGTGGTCTCCCCTTGCAGCAACCCATCGCGGAACACGGCAACACCCGGGGTAATCGCCGGACTGCCGAGCGCCGTTTGCCCGATGCCGCGGATATTGATGTTCTGGAAAAAGCCACCGGTCTGACTGTCGAAAGACAGGACCGGGGCTTTTTGCTGCAAGCCCTCGAGGCTCGTTATATGGTCTTGCAGCAATTGCTTGCCCGAGAGGGCTGAAATCACGATCGGCGTGCTCTGCAGGTTGACCGAACGCCGCTCTGCCGTTACCACGACTTCCTGCAGCTGATCAGAATCCACAGACGCCGGCGCAGCCTGATCGGCGCCGGAATTCTGGCTCAAGGCGGGCGCGGCCGACAGCAAGGCACCCCACAGGACCGAAAGCCCGGTGAAGATGTCGAAAGGCCGTGGTTTTTTCTTAGTCATTTGGTTTTCTCCCCGGAGCACTGCTTGGTTTGCCAGCAATTGCTTCATTGCAACGTCCCCCACCAATTATTCTGTTCGATCGACGGAGCCATTTTTTGGGCCCTCCAGCACTAAGAGGGTCGCCCGTTGAAATCGGGTACCCCAATCATTCGCAAAATAGCGGTGCCCGAAACCCCTAGGCGGGGCTCTGAACCCTTAAGCGGAGTTCGTTGCCGCGCTGTGTGCCGCATTGACGAACGAGTGATTAAGGACAGGTTGTAACGGACGGAATGGAATTTCCGAAATAGGTGTCATGATGGAGCATCCGGCTCAGTCGGCGATAGCGCGAGAAGCTGCGCACTGGTTCGTGCAGAACCGCAGCGAGGGACTCTCGTTTGGGGAACGGGCCGCTTTCGCACGGTGGCTGAAGCGTTCGCCGCTGCACGTCGAGCAATATCTGAAAACGGTGGTGCTGTCGCAAGAATTGCACGCAGTAATGCGCACGATGAGCATCGACCTCGATGCCCTGCTCGTCGACGCCCGCGCCGCAGACCGCGACAATGTGCTAGCGTTCCGCCAGAAATCCAAGGTACCCGATCCGGTCGGGCAACCCTCTTTAGTTATGCTGGAGAGCCGCGAAAAGCAGCCCGGGGGAATGTAGGTGTTCGAAAGAGTGATGTCAGCCGCACGCAATTGCACCCAAGCGCGGCTAGGGCGCGGGCTGCCAGGCGCGGCGGCCACGGTGCTCTTAGCGGCCGCCGGCGTGGTATTCGCCGCGGGTTCAGCATTCGCCGCGGGTTCAGTATTCGTCGCGGAATCGGCTTCGTCCGTGGAAGCCGTGCAAATCCATCCGAACTTCTACATGATCGCGGGCGCGGGGGCGAACATTGCCGTGCAGACCGGAGATGACGGCACTGTGCTCGTGGATGCGGGAACGCGCGAAGCGGCGGATCGCGTATTGGCCGTACTGAAAACCATCACCGAGCAGCCCATCCGCTACATTCTGAACAGCTCCGCCGACGCCGACCACGTCGGGGGGAATGGAGTTCTATCCAAGGCTGGCCGCAGTATTTTTTTTACCGGTCCGCAACCGATCAACAGTTTTGGGGGCGCCGCCGCCAAACTCGGGGCGAGTATCTTCGCACCGGTTGCGGTACTGCAGAAAGTCAGCGCCCCCACGGGACAAGCGCCGCCGTTTCCATCCGATGTGTGGCCCAACGAGGCGTTCGAAGGACCACACGAATATATTTATTTCAATCATGAGGGCATTGAAGTCTTTCACCAAGCCACCCACGACGATACCGACAGCATTGTTTTTTTTCGCGGCTCCGACGTGATCTGTGCGGGAGATGCGATCGATACCAACCGTTTCCCCGTCATCGATGTGGCGCATGGCGGCAGCATCCAAGCGGAGATCGATGCCTTGAACCATATCATCGATCTGTCGGTGCGGCCGATTCCCTTCGTCTTCGAGATGGGGGGCACCTACATCATTCCCGGGCACGGCCGCATATATCAGCAAGCCGACGTGGTGAATTACCGCGACATGATGGTCATCATCCGGGACATTGTTCAGGACATGATCAAGCGGGGCTTGTCCCTCGGGCAGATACAGGCCCAGGCGCCCGCCAAGGCATTTGAGCGCCAGTATGGTGCGCAGAGCGGCCCCTGGACCACGAGCAATTTCATCGAAGCCATTTATCAAAGTTTGGCGACGCAGAAATCCGTCCCAGAGACGCATTGACATGACAACTTACCGCCTCCTGCTCGCGGCCGCGCTCGGCCTGCTCGCATCCGAAGTCCAGGCCCAATTTCCCCCCCCTCCCCCGCTGCCGAAGGGACCGCCGGCTTGGGCCAGTGAACTGCAGGGCTACTGGGAGTCCGTGATCTCACAGAATTGGCGGCTGCGCATGGTGACGCCGCCGAAGGGCGACTACGTGGGCATTCCCTTGACGGCGGCCGCCAAGGCGATCGCCGATGAGTGGGATCCGGCACGGGATACCGCCCAGGGTCAGCAGTGTAAATCCTACGGCGCGGCCACCATCATGACTTTGCCGGAGCACTTGCGCATCAGCTGGCAGAACGAGAAAACCTTGAAGATGGACATCGACAGTGGCACGCAGACCAGGCTGTTTCATTTCGACAATGCCGCCCCCGCGGGCGCTCAACCGAGCTGGCAGGGCGAGTCGTCGGCGGCTTGGGTCTTGCGTCATACACCGGATTTCACCCCCCCCAATGCCAACGCCCGCTACCTGCAGGTCAGCACCAGCCACATGCTGGCGGGATATTTGCGCAAGAATGGCGTTCCTTACAGCGCGAACGCGCTGCTGACGGAAGCTTACGATTTGGTTCACGCACCCGGCGGAGAGACTTGGCTAATCGTGACGACGACGGTCACTGATCCTGAGTACCTGGATTACCCGCTGCCCTTGAGCGCGATATTCAAGAAACTGCCCGACGGCTCCCACTGGGATCCGACCCCCTGCTCAGCGACCTGGTGATACCCATGAATCATGCAAGAAACGCTTTGGCCCTGGTGTCTTTGCTATCGCTGGCGGCATTGAGTGCTCCGGCGTTTGCGCAAGTCGACCTCTCGGGATCTTGGCCGCCGAGGAATTCGAGCGACGCGCTGCAAGATCTGCCCGGTCCGGAACCGCTGCCCGTCGATTACCTAGGACTCCCACTCAATGATTCAGGTCGTGCCGCAGCACTGCTGGTCTCCCCCGATAGACTGTCCATGCCAGACCACATCTGCGCTTTCTATTCGCCGGTTTATATGATGCTGGGACCCTTCGGCCTGGCTATTTCCAATCAGACCGAATCACGCAATGGCGGGACCGTCGCTTGGGCCATCGGCGGGTGGGAAGATTTGGCGACCATCACCATTCATATGGATGGGCGAGCTCGGCCGTCGAAGTACGCACCGCACGAGATGAGCGGGTTCACAACAGGAGTGTGGGAAGACGACGTGCTGGTGTCCCATACCACGCATATGCGGGCTAGTATCATCCGCCGCAATGGAGCGCCGCACAGCGATCAGGCAACTCTGACCATGTGGTTTTTGCGGCACGGCGCTGAACTCACCGTTTTCGCCCGCATCGAAGACCCCGTCTATCTCAGCGTGCCGCTGTACCTGACCCGCGTTTTCGTCATGGATCCACAGGCGGCGCCGCGGCGAACCGCCGGTCAGCCGTGCATCAAAGGGGACGAAGGGGTGCCGGAGGGAACTGTCCCGCACTTTCTTCCGGGAAAGAATCCATTCATGGAGGAAACCGCCAAAGAGGACGGTATTCCCTTGTCGGCGGTTTTAGGCGGCGCGGAAACCATGTACCCGGAATATCGTAAAAAATTGCAGGGCAAATACCTCAGACCGGAAAAATGTCCCCGCGTCTGCGGCGGTCCGGGCACATATCCAAATATATTTTAGCTGTCTGGATGGTCTGCGCCACGCGCATGACTCGAGGAGCGTCATGAAAACCTCAACTCTTTCCTTGCTGCTTCTACTCCTCGTCCCCTTAAGCCACACCCGGGCGCAGGAAACTCACGCAGACGTCATACGCCTGGACCCGGCGTTGGACAAAATCGTCCCGCAAGCTGCTCGGGTGGAAATGCTCAAAGATGGAGCTTTCGGGATTTCCGAAGGCCCGGTGTGGATTCCACAGGGAAATTCCGGGTATTTGCTGTTCAGCGATATTGCCGCGAACGTCATTTACAAATGGACGGCCGATGGTCAGATGTCGGTATTTTTAAAGGACAGCGGCTTTACCGGAGACTTGACCAAGGACTACATGGAAGGATTCATGGCGCGCAGCGGCCCGCTGTACGTATTCGACTTCGGCTCCAACGGAATCACGGTCGATCAGCAGGGACGCATTGTCTTCTGTGCCCAAGGCGATCGAGCCGTCGTGCGACTGGAGAAGGATGGCACGCGCACCGTGCTCGCCAGTGAGTACCAAGGCAAACGGTTGAATCGTCCCAACGATTTGGTGGTGAAGTCGGACGGCGCGGTGTATTTTACCGACCCCAACTTCAACATCGCGAAGGCCGAGCTACCCTACAGCGGGGTGTTCATGGTCAAGAATGGTAAAGTCCAACTCCTCGCCAGCGACTTCGTACCCAATGGGATCGCCTTCTCTCCCGATGAAAAGATCTTATATGTCAACGGCGGTTTTGACGCAGTGATAGGATTCCGCGGCCGACCGGGTATCCGGCGGTATGACGTCCTACCCGATGGCACCCTCGGCAATGGCCGTCTTTTCATAGACATGTCGGGAGAAAAAGCCCCCGGCGGCCCGGACGGCATGAAAGTAGACCGCGACGGCGATGTTTTCTGCACGGGCCCGGGCGGGATCTGGATCATGACGCCCAACGGCAAACATGTAGGCACAATAGTCATGCCGGCTCCGGCCACCAATTTTGCTTTTGGTGATCCGGATTACAAGACGCTATACATTACAGACCGTCGCAGTCTCGTTAAAATACGCCTCAATACGTCGGGAATTGCCCCGGGACCCTCGCAACACTGATGTTTTGACATACTTGGGGGTGCGACGCACCGCCCTATACCCGCAACACCCCGACCGCCGTGCCGAGCTAAAGCTCCGGTCGCGTGTATTTAATGTAGGAGTACTGATGAAAGTTGGATTCGTAGGTCTCGGAAGAATGGGCCACGCCATGGCTGAGCGCCTGTTGACGGCTCGATATGAGGTGATCGTTTACAATCGTACCGCAGCCAAGTCCTCCGGCCTGGTTGCCCAAGGCGCACGCCATGCCGCGAGCATTGCCGCCCTGGCCCGAGATTCAGACCTTGTCATCAGCATGCTGGCCGATGACAGCGCATTACGCGCCGTCACTCAAACAGAGGACGGCCTCATTGCATCGCTGCCCGCGGGAGGCATTCATGTGGCCATGGGAACGCACGCCGTGGATGTCATCCGATCTTTGGCCAGCGCTCACGCCCACGCCGGTCAAATTTTCCTGGCAGCGCCAGTCCTGGGTCGACCGGATGCCGTAACAGCAGGACGCCTCGGCGTGATCGTCGCCGGCGAACCCGCCGCGGTCGAGCGTTGCAAACCTGTTCTTGAAAGTTTGGGGCGCCGGGTTTTCTTTGCCGGCCCGGATCCCGGCTCAGCCTCGGCCATGAAACTCGCCAACAATCTATTGCTCGCTTGCGCGATCGAAGCGCTCGGTGAGGCGTTCGCCCTGGTGGAAAAAAGCGGCGTCGATACCAGCGTCTTTCAGGACATGATCGGGGACGGCTTGTTTGCATGTCCGGCTTACACGACCTATTCGAAGATCATCGCCGACAAAGCTTGGGACAAGGTCGGCTTCACCGTCGAACTTGGTCTCAAGGACGTCGATCTGGCACTTGCCGCGGGACGTACCGCGCGGGTGCCGCTGCCGAGCGCAAACGTCTGCCGAGACCGGCTGCTCGGGGCCATTGCGCATGGGGACGCGCACCGGGATTGGTCCGCAATGGCCCTCGACCAGGCGCGCGCGAGCGGCCTACCGTAGGGCTCCGAAGGGGAAGCTGCAGCCAATGACGGAAAGGAAAGACATCCGCACACCGGTCACCCTCGTGACCGGATTTCTCGGCAGCGGCAAGACCACGCTCATGAACCGGGCGCTGCGCGACGCGACCATGGCGCGCACTGCCGTCGTGATCAATGAGTTCGGAGAGGTCAGCATTGATCATGCGCTGATCAGCGCGAGCAACGACAACATCATGGTCTTGGAAAACGGTTGCTTGTGCTGCACGGTATTCGGTGATTTGGTTCAAACGCTGAACCGGCTGTATCACGCACGCGAAGCGGCGCAAATCGACTTCGACCGAGTCGTCGTGGAGACGTCCGGTCTCGCCGACGTTGCGCCCGTTCTTCAGGCTTTTTTATCCGAACCGACTCTCGAGGGCCTATACCGCGTGGGCGGCGTCATAGCCACGGTCGATGCCGTCAATGGTCCTCTCACCTTGACCGAACACGGAGTATCGGCCAGCCAGGTCGCCCTGGCGGATCACTTGGTGATCACGAAATTGGATCTGCTACCCGAGAATACTCGCGTAGCGGCTTTTGACGGGTTGCGCGCCCGGTTGCAACGCTTGAACCGCACCGCGTCCATTTCCACCGCCGACGATCCGCAGCTCGATCCCGTTCGACTGTTGCGTCAAGCCGGGCCGGATCCTGCCAAAGGCGGCGGGCATGCCTCGGCGTGGCTCGAGGCAGCCATGGCCGGGGCAAACGTACCGCCTGATCACCCCGCTGACCACCACTCGCACCCGCACGATCCGACAATTGCTTCGTTTAGCCTCATCCGCGACACACCCGTATCGCGCGAAGCACTCGCACTGCTGTTGAGCTCGCTCGAGCGCCACTTGGGTCCGGGCCTGCTTCGCGTGAAGGGGCTGGTCAATGTCGCCGAAGAACCTGACAAGCCTGCTGTCGTACAGGGCGCCCAGCACTTGCTGCACAATCTGACGTGGCTCGAGCGCTGGCCCGACTCCGACCGCAGGACACGCATGGTGTTTATCACCCAAGGAATCCAGTCCGCGGAACTGCAGGAAATGGTGGGCCTTTTGGAGCGGGTGGCGATGCGCACCGCGGCGGCGCGCCTGCGGGCGACCCATTCGCAGGCATGACGACGCCGGCCCCAGCCGAACCTACCCCTGCCCCGACACCGCCGGTCGGTGGCCTATCGTGGATTCGCCAGCTGACGCGCAACGAGCGCCGCACCTTCGGAGCGGCGATCGGCGGTTGGGCGCTCGATGCGATGGATGTGCAAATCTACAGCTTGGTCATTCCTACGCTCATCGCCGTGTGGGGCATTACTCGAGGTCAGGCGGGAATCATCGGCACCGCAGCGCTGCTGGTGTCAGCGGTGGGCGGTTGGTTGGCCGGATGGCTTGCGGATCGATTCGGGCGAGTCGTGGTGCTGCGGGCCGCAATACTGTGGTTCGCGGCCTTTACCCTGATTTCCGGACTGGCAAGAAACTACCATGAGCTGTTGATCGCGCGCGCATTGATGGGACTTGGCTTCGGCGGAGAATGGGCCGCTGGCTCCGTGCTGCTGGGAGAAAGCATGCGGGCAGCGCACCGGGGCAAGGCATTAGGCTTGATGCAAGCTGGCTGGGCCGTCGGCTGGGCGGCCGCAGCAGTTCTCTACGCGGTGGTATTCTCCTTCCTGCCGCCCGCCACTGCATGGCGCGTGCTGTTCTTCGCGGGCGCGGCACCGGCCGTATTGGTATTTTTTATGCGCCGCTTTATCTCGGAACCGGAAGTGTACCTGCGCGCCAAAGAGGCTGGCCAAAGCCTCCCGGACGCTTCGATCTTGGACATCTTTCGGCCTCCGCTGCTGCGGATCACGGTACTCGGCGGCCTGGTCGGCACCGGCGCCCAGGGCGGCTACAATGCGGTCAGCACCTGGCTGCCGACTTACCTGCGCACAGAAAGGGGACTATCGGTGCTGGATTCCGCCGGTTATCTTGCGGTGCTCATCAGCGGATCGTTTTTCGGATACGTTGCCGGAGGATATTTCTCGGATCGTATCGGGCGTCGGATGACATTTTTGGTCTTCGCCGTGTGCGCCGGGGTGCTGGTCATGGTGTATACGGCGGTACCATTTAACAATACCGCAATGCTGTTTCTCGGATTTCCGCTGGGCTTTTTTGCCGCCGGAGTCTTCAGCGGCATGGGTGCGTTTTACACTGAACAATTTCCCACTCGAGTGCGTGGGGTGGGACAGGGTTTCGCTTACAATGTGGGGCGTGCGGCGGGTGCCTTTTTTCCGGCAATGGTCGGCTTTTTGTCCGCCAAGATGGGGTTGGGCGCCGCCATCGGCGTATTTGCGGCAAGCGCGTACGCTATCATGGCGGGAGCTGCATTTTTGCTTCCGGAGACGAGAGGCAAGGTGTTGGAGCACTGAGATTTTTCTGTGTATTGCGTGAGGCGTCCAGTTGTATGAACTGCAGATTTAGCGATATCCTCGATACACTTGATTCCCGCCGACAACCGCAGGAAAGCCCGCGGATTGTTGCTGTTCCGCGTGGGGCGCTGGAGTTTTCATCATTGATTTACGTTTCGGTAGCGTCTCGGAGGTTTCTGTAATGGCAACGACACCCGGCCAAAAAATACTCGTCTCAGTTCCCGTCAACGACGATATTGGGGAGGCGAAGAGACTCGAACTTTATAGGCTTCAGGTACTGATTCGTGAAGCGGAGCAGCGGGCCAACGACCTGTTCCTGCAAAATCTGGTCAAGGGAACCAGCCATCTTTCACTCGGACAGGAAGCTGTCGCCGCGGGAGTCGCGGCCGCCATGGAACCCGGAGACTTGAGTTTCTGTACCTACCGCGGTCACGCTCACACCCTGGCGCGCGGAGTGCCGGTTGAGAAGGTTCTCGGAGAGTTGATGGGCCGCGATAACGGTCTGATGCGCGGTAAGGGCGGATCCATGCATCTGACGTCGGTGGAGCACGGCGTGATGGGTTCCTACGCCATCATCGGCGCCCATCTGCCCATCGCCTGCGGAGCCGCGTGGCGCGCTCAATACAAGGGCCAGTCGGATGTGTCCGTGTGCTTCTTCGGTGATGGCACCACGAATATCGGTGCCTTCCACGAAGCACTGAACTTTGCGGTCGTCTGGAAGTTACCGGTCATTTTCGTCTGTGAAAATAATTTGTACATGGAGTACACACCCATCGCCGATGTGACCGCTGTCCCCTCTCCGGCGGGCGATCGAGCGTCCGCCTACGGACTGCCAAAGATCGTGATCGACGGCAACGACGCCGACACCGTGTACCGAACGATGAAAGCAGCATTTGCCCAAGCGAGGCTGGGAAACGGGCCCTCCTTGATCGAATGCCTCACCTATCGGTATTCGGGGCACTCCCGCGCCGATCCGGCCAAGTACCGGCCTGACGGCGAATTGGAGCGCTGGAAGCTGCGTGATCCCGTCAAAATCTACCGCGAACGTTTGAATCAATTCGGCGTCGCGGCCACCAAGGTGGAGTCCATCGATAAGGACATCCGGCGCATCGTCGATGAGGCTACTGAAGCGTGCAAGGCGGCTCCCACGACCTCCGTGGACATCCTGTTCACCGACGTCTATGCCGATGGGGGATGCGCATGGCGGAATTGACTTATCGAGATGCCGTGGCGCGCGGCATCGCTCAGGAAATGGCTCGGGATGAGGATGTCGTATTGCTCGGCGAGGACATTGCCAAGGCGGGCGGCGTCTTCAAGGCCACGGTCGGACTTCTCGAGAAGTTCGGTCCCAAGCGGGTGCGCGACACTCCTATTTCCGAGCAGGCAATTTTGGGGGCGGCCATGGGCGCGGCGATGACGGGTTTGAAGCCTATCGCCGAAATCATGTTCGCCGATTTCATCGCCGTATGTTACGACTACATTGCCAACGAATTTCCCAAGAGCCGCTACATGACCAATGGCCAGGTCAAATGTCCCCTGGTCGTGCGCTTGGGGAATGGCGGCGGCGCGCGCTTCGGCGCACAGCACAGCCAAAGCGTCGAGAATTGGTGCATGCAGTTTCCCGGGCTGAAGGTGGTCGCCCCCTCCTCTCCCGTCGATGTGGTGGGTTTGCTGGCCGCATCGGTACGGGATCCCGATCCCGTTATTTTCATCGAGCACAAATCTCTCTATGCGACCAAAGGCGAGGTGCCCGACGGGGAGATCCTGGATACCCTCGGCACCGCAAAAATTCTGCGCACCGGAACGGATTGCACGTTGATCGCGCTCGCCATGATGGTGCCGCGCTCACTCGCGGCGGCGGAAAAGCTCTACACCGACCATGGCATCAGTTGCGAGGTCGTTGACGTGCGCTCGCTCGTGCCGCTCGATACGCAGACGATCTTAGGTTCGGTCGCTCGTACGCACCGCGTGTTTACCATCGAAGAGAATCCCAGAGTGCTCGGCTGGGGCGCCGAAATCATGTCCATCATCTGTGATGAATCCTTCTATGATCTGGATGGCCCGCCGGTGCGCATCACCACCCCGCACATCCCGCTTCCCGCCGCGGATATTCTTGAGGATTTGGCGATCCCGAGCGTCGCCAGAATCATCGAGACGGTGCGCCGCTCGATGTCCAACTAGCGATCACGGCAAATTATTACAGCAGCAGGCTCAGCGGCGCCTGCAGCAGACCCTTGAAGGAGGCAAGGAGCTGCGCGCCCAACGCGCCATCGATCACCCGATGGTCGCAGGACAGCGTGACCGTCATCATGTCTGCGAAGCGCAAGGCGCCGCCGGGACCTTCGCAAGGCCGCCGCTCCGCGGCGCCTACGGCCAATATCGCCGACTGTGGCGGATTGATGATGGCTGTAAACGAGCGAACCCCAAGCATGCCGAGATTCGAGATGGACATCGAGCCGCCCTGATATTCCGCCGGCATCAGGGTCTTGGATCGCGAGCGGTCGATCAATGACTTCATCTCTTTGGAGATCGCGCTTATCGGCTTGGCATCGGCGCCGCGAACGACCGGCGTAAACAGACCGGATTCAACCGCCACGGCGACGCTGATATCGGAGCGCGCGAAGCGCAGAATGGCATCTTCCGTCCAGATGGCGTTCGCCTGCGGCACATTGCGCAGAGCCAACGCCATCGCTTTGATCACGAAGTCGTTGATGGAAAGCCGTTCGTGGTCGCCGCCCTGCGCATTGAATTCACTGCGCAGGACGAGGAGCCGGTCAAGCTCAATGTCCGCTGTGAGGTAGAAATGCGGTATCGTCTGTTTCGCCTCGACGAGTCGTCTGGCGATGATGCGGCGCATACCATCCACCGGCACCTCGTCGAACGCGACACCGGTATACAACGACTTGATCTGCGCGCTCGCCGGCCCCGCAGCGGCCGGCGCCGATGGCGCGGCGGATTTGCGCGCGGCCGAGGGCGAAGGATCGGCACTGAGTAAAGCCGCGATGTCGTTGGCCACCACACGCCCGTGCGGTCCGGAGCCGACTGCCCGCGAGACGTCTATATGATTTTCCGCAGCCACCCGCCGCGCGAGCGGCGTAGCCTTGGCGCCGCTCGCCTGGGCTGCGGGTCCAAAGTTTTTCTGCGGCGAACGCACCGCGTTCATGGGATCGAACACCCTTTTAGAGGATGCGTTCGGCGCCGGCGCCGGGACTTCCTTTGGCGGAGAAGTTTTTTCAGCGCCATCGGCACCCGCGAGCACGGCGACAATCGATCCAACGGGCACCGTCGCGCCGGCCAGAACCCTGATTTCAGAGATAACCCCGGCGACGGTGGTGGGCACTTCCATCGAAGTCTTGTCGGTTTCGATCTCGAATAAGTTATCGCCCGCCGCGACGGCGTCGCCGACGGATTTGTACCAACTGGTAATCTTGCCCTCGGTGACGGTCTCGCCGAGTTGCGGCATTAATATGTTCATGTCGGTTCGCCTTTAGAACACATCGCAGCCCGGCAAGCCGCAGGAGATCAAACGGTCGGATGGAAAGTTAGTGATGATCTGGCAGCTGTCCTTGGTTACAACCACCTCTTCTTCAATTCGGGCCGCGCCTGATCCGTCGTCGGCTCCCTTCCAGGTTTCCAAAGCAAAGACCATCCCCTCCTTCAAAGGGGTGTTCTGCCCGCGGTAGCGCTTGGAAATGATCGGCCGCTCCCAGAGTGAGAGCCCGACGCCATGGCCGTATTGCAACAAGAATGCCTCGGCTTCATCCCGGTAGCCAAAATCCTGCGCATCCGGCCAAACGGCGGCGATTTCATCCGGAGTGACTCCGGGACGGACCATGTCGATCGAGGCGCTGATCCATTTCGAGGCGGTTTCGTAAGCATCGATCTGATACTTGTTCGGCTCCCCGCATATGAAGGTTCTGTAGTAACACGTCCGATAGCCATTGTAGCTATGCATGATGTCGAGAAACACCATGTCGCCGGGCTGAATCATGCGATCGGAAAAGGTGTGCGAATGGGGCCGCCCGCGGGGCCCGGACACCGAATTCACGCATTCCACCCGCTCCGATCCCATGCGGAACAATCGGTCGTGAGCAATGGCTACCAATTCATTTTCGCGCGTACCGGGTCGAATTGCTCTGCAGATGTCGACATAGGTTGCATCCACCATGGCCGACGCCAATTTGAGCAGCTCTATTTCGTCAGGGGTCTTTACTTCGCGCGCGTCGAGCATCGCCTGCTGCCCATCGACGACTTCGATGCCGGCGGCCTCCAAGGCGCGCAACATCGGCAATTCCATGATATCTATCCCGATGGGTTGGTTGGCAATCCCTCGGTCGATCAGCGCCTTCTTGATTTGGCGCGCGAAATCGTCCTGAATTTTCATCCAGGGCGGCAGACCGCCCTGCATGGTGGAAATCGGCGCCGCCACATTGTCCGCGATCCAAGGGGATGAAAGTCTCTTGGCGGGAGCCGCCGGGTCCCACAG